>JBBJOX010000229.1:1483-5002 GCA_037724245.1 Thermomicrobiales bacterium
CGCGATGGCGTGCTCCATCTTCGGCGATGTAGTTGACATCGAAGCGTTCCGGCAAGTTGAAATCGACCTGGATTGTCGGGCCAGTCCAGGCGCGTCCAAGCGCATCGAGCCACTTGATGTCGATTTTCGGTCCGTAGAACGCGCCTTCTCCTTCATCGATCTTGACTGGCAGATTACGTCGTTCGGCGGCCTGTTTCAGCGCGTCGATCGATCGTTCCCAGACTTCTTCGGTGCCGATTGCCTTGGCCGGTCGCGTCCCGAGATACGCCTCGAACTCGTATCCAAAGATGCCGGCAATGTGAAAGACGAAATCGATGATCGAGGAGATTTCGTCGATCAGCTGGTCTGGTCGGCAGAAGATGTGGGCATCGTCCTGGGTGAAACCGCGGACGCGGAGCATGCCATGCAGTGTGCCGGATCGTTCGTAGCGGTAAACAGTGCCGAGTTCGGCGAGCCGGATCGGAAGTTCTCTATACGAGTGAACACTGTTATTGAAGATCGCGATGTGACCGGGGCAGTTCATTGGTTTGAGGTAGTAGTCGACTTCTTCGATCGACATCGGAGAGTACATGTTCTCGCCGTACGTCTCGAGGTGGCCCGATGTCTTGTAGATTTTTTCGGAAGCGATGTGCGGAGTGTAGACAAGATCGTAGCCGCGTTTGAGCTGCTCGTGCTGTTCGAACTGCTCGATCAGGAACCTGATCATCGCGCCCTTGGGATGCCAGAGAATGAGTCCTGGACCGATTTCCTCGTTGACCGAGAAGAGATCGAGCTCGCGCCCGAGTTTGCGATGATCGCGTTTCTGGGCTTCCTCGAGTCGGTGAAGGTAGTCGTCGAGTTCCTGCTGCGTGTTCCAGGAGGTGCCATAGATTCGCTGGAGAATCGGACGTTTCTCGTCGCCGCGCCAGTAGGCTCCGGCGATCGATTGGAGTTTGAACGGCCCGATCTGTTTCGTGGATTCGACGTGTGGACCGCGACAGAGATCGAGAAATTCGCCCTGCTGGTAGGTTGAAATTGTTTCGCCTTCGGGGAACGCTTCGATCAACTCAACCTTGTATGGGTTGTCACCAAAGATCTTCAGCGCCTCGGTTTTGGATATCTCCTTGCGCTCGAAGACTTCGCTCTTGTTCCGATGCTGACGCATTCGGAGATCGATCTGGGTGAGATCGTCCGGTGTAAGCGGACGGGGGAGATCGAAATCGTAGTAGAAACCGTTGTCGATGGCCGGGCCAATCGCGAACTTCGCATCGGGAAACATTTCCTGAACGGCCTCGGCCATCAGATGCGCAGCCGAGTGGCGCATTCGGGCGAGTTCGTAGGCGGCATCGTCGCCGGTTTCGACGTCGATATCCATGTGTTCGAGTTCCTGCGCTTCAGTAACCATGATCACCTCCTGGGGTGGTTGTGCAAACAAAACGGCCCGGTATCCGCAAAGGGACGCCGGGCCGACGTGGTTCCACCCTCATTCCGAAACAGACCGGGGAGGTACCGACTGGTTTCGCTTGATTGGCCCGATATCGGGGGCAATTCCGGAACTCATTACTTCGCCGGTTGGCGGTGGTGAATTCGGCTCACAGGCGGTGCTGGTCGAGATGTTGGTGTTCCGGCTTTCACCATCTCCGGAATCGCTGACACGCATCTCGATGCGCTTGTCCTGATCGTCGCCTGATCTTTAACTTGGACTGAGTCTATGGAAACGGCAGTGGGATGTCAACGCGGATTTCAGATGATGGCAGGCGGATCGTCGTGGCCTTGTCTGCGGAAGGCCCAGACACCGCGAAGGAGGACGAGGGAGAGGACGGTGCCGACGGCAACCCAGACTCCCTGGTCTCCAATCCTGCTGGCAACCGAGCGTTCAGGTTCGGGTGCGTCGACGATATCGGGCACCACGTCTGGCGCGGGATCACTGATGGACGCCGAGACGTCGCTGCCTTGCGAAGCGAACGATCCTCCGACCTGCGCCGAGCGTGCGAGTTCGGCCGCGGCGGGATCGAGGTAGCTGGCGACGCTGCCTTCAAACGGCTGATCGGTGGCGATCATGTCGGCCTTGGCACTGAATGCGTAGTTGAGAAGAACCCGATTGTCGTCGTACCAGTCACCCGGAGCGATTCCATCGAGTGTCACCGAGATCATGGTCGTATCATCGAGCGAGGCAAATTCGATCAGACAGTACCCGGAATCGAAATCGAATCCGGTTTTTCCACCATCGAGCAATTCGTAGTCGCTCAGCAGGCGATTGGTATTGGTGACCGTAAGGTAGCCATTGGAGGTGGTGTAGGATCGGGTACCCATGGCGTCGACGAGATCGGGGAAGGTGAGAGCGTAGCGCACGAAGGCCGCGACATCGTGCGCAGTGGAGTAGTGACCTTCAACTCCCCAGCCGGTCGGATTAAGAAGGTGCGTGTTGGTTAACCCGATGTCCTTGATTCGCTGATTGACCCAGCTCATGTATCGATCGACTGATTGCTGGGGAGTGTCCCCTGCCTGGAAGCCGAGGCTGCGGGCTACGGCGTGTGCCGCATCGTTCCCCGAAGGCAGCATCATGCCGTAGATCATGTCTTGCAGGGTGTAGGTTTCGCCGACACCGAAGCCCATGTACGTGTTGTTGCTTCGGTCGACCATGTCGGATTCATCGGTAGTGATGACAAGATCGAGCGAAGCCATTTCCAGCGCCTGCACGGCCGTGAAGACTTTGGTTAGGCTGGCGATCGCGACCTGTTCGTCGGCGTTCTTCTGTACGTAAATCTCGCCGCTGTCGGCATCGAGGACGATATATCGCTTCGAGTTGACCTGAAGCTCTGGCACATCCTGCGCGGCGACGGCAAGCGGTCCGCTCGCGATCAGGAACAGCAGGACTGTGGAGATCAGCAATCGAACTGGCAGGCGTGGCAGATGGTTGGTAGCGAGGATCATGACCCGTCGATCTTGTAAGAGACGAATGAAGGCACCGATCAGTGCTATCCAATTGTAAAACGTTCGATGGAGTGGTAGTGGATTGATATCGACATTCTGCGGCGCGGATTCAATGGTGATTCGTCAGTGTCACAAATGGCCGCGGCGTATCCGATGACTTTTGCCGCTGTGCAGAAGCATGTTGCGGTGCTGGAGCGAGCTGGTCTCATCACCAAACAGCGGAGAGGGCGGCAGCTTCTGGCGCGGACCGATGCCAATGCGGTCACCGCTGCAATAGAAGCGTTGGATCAGCTTGAGATTTCCTGGCGAAGTTGGGTGGATCGCATGTCTGCCCTGCTTACCGTTGACGCTGTCGAACATGGCAATGAGGTCACTTCGCAGGACGATTCGTATTGATTGGGACGTCGAGATCGACAGGAGTGGATCATGAGCGAGACATCCGTTGAAAAGAACATCGAGGAGCTGACGTTGACTCTGATCGCCGATTTCCAGGCAACGGTCGATCAAGTCTGGCAGTTGTGAGCCGATCCGCGACAGCTCGAGAAATGGTGGGGTCCGCCGACATATCCGGCCACGATGGAGGCGCACGATCTCACACTGGGTAGT
>JBBJOX010000230.1:0-5000 GCA_037724245.1 Thermomicrobiales bacterium
GTTGCCGGGATGGACATCGCGATTCCCCAGGCCAGCCACGTCCGGTTATCCAGCGGCATGACGACGTTGTCTCAGGACTACGAGGAATCCACCGAGCACTGTCGCCGCACCAAGTACTGAAACGGCCGCGATCAGATCACGGGAATTCCCGGATTCATCGGAGTGGGAAGAAAAGGTCGAGAAGGAAGCAACCCCGTCCTGATCGAATCCGGTGCGGGTGACCAGATCGCCCATCGTCATTAGTGGGAGAGCAGGTGCCGAACCTGTCCAGACCCAGCCATCGATATCACCGTCTTCCACGGTTGCGGCAGACGCGCCGAGTGGGCTGGTTGTCCAGATCCCATCACTTCCTTGCTCCATGAATTGCCAGAACGGAGCGTCGGGTTCCCCTTCCTGACAGAGTGTCCGCCGACAGGCCGAGAGATCACAGCCTGTCGTTTCGATCATGCAAACCGCATCACCGAGACCACCAAAGCCGACGGTCAGGAGCGGAATCCCAGCACGTTCCAGCAGCTCGATACTGCTGATCGAATCCTCATCGAAGGGAACGATGACCATCGTCTGATCACCGTTGCCAAAATCGACATAGATTCCGGCTTGCTGCTGGACGTTCGCCTGAGCCCCCACCGAGGACACCATGAGCACCATCAGCAGACCGAGAGCCAGCGAAACAGGTCGCAGAATGCGCACGATCAGGCTGCCAGATTCCAGCTATCGAACGGGACAAGTCCAACTGGCGTTGAGAGATCTCCTGAAACCGCTGGAATTGGCAATGCAACTCCGACAAGCGCAGGAACTGCCTGCACGGTTGAGAACAGATTTGGGTCCGGGGCCGAGTCCTGGAAGAACAGGGAACCATCGGCGTTCTGGAACCCAAGCAGAGAAGTGATCAGATCACCCCAGTCGTCCGAGGTCGGATCACCACCGGTAGCGATGACCGCCTGGGCGACCAACGCAGTCGAGTTGGAATCCACGAGCGATGCCGGGTCATCGTTGTAGGCGGCACCGCCCTCCTCGGAGACGACAGTTTCGAGATAGGCGAGTCCGGATTCGGTCATACCATTATCGGGTTGTCCCGAGGCAGCCAATGCCTGAATCACCATCGATGTCGTGTTGCTGTCGGCCGCAGCGTCATCCGTCCCCCCTTCGAAACCCCAGCCTCCGTTGGCGGCCTGCGTCGATTCAAGGGCAGTAATCGCACTGTCAGGAATGGTTTCGCCGCTGGCAGAAAGCGCCAGCATCGCGAGGGCATGATCGAACGGACCGAACCCGTAGACTCCCGTGGATTCGTCCTGACCCGCCAGTACAATGTCCACAAGCGCGCCGGTGGCGAGGTTGGTTGGTTCGAGTCCGAGGGTATTAAGGGCGAGGAGCAGCTTTGCGGCCTGTCCCACTCCAGTCTCAGCGTAGTCGAGAGCAATATCATCCGACTCCAGATAGGCGTTGGCATCCTGGATCGAAGTGGCGGTATCTATCCCGTAGCTCTCTGCCGCTACGAGGGCAAAGATCGCATCGATCGTGGTTCCGGGATCCGGCTCACCGGAGAAACCGGGGAATCCGCCGCCTTCGGTTTGCTGATTTAAAAGCCAGCTGACAGCCGATTCGACTCCACCAACAGCCTGTGGCGATGCCGCAGGAGTCGCATCGGATTGGGCCGAAACCGGGCTACCAGCGACAATCCCGAAAACAAGAGCGAGTATGAAAGCCCAGATTCTGGCGTCTCGAATGTTCGACATGAAATCTCCTTGAGCACTGAACGGAAAAAACCCGCTTCTGTATGGAAGCGGGTATCACATATCTGGCGGGCCTGTCAGCCCATCAGATGGTGGAACCCCTCTTTGACGCGAAGAGATGGTAGATCACGACAACCGAGGTATCTGACTCCGCGATTGCTCGCGTAACAGTTGCGCGACAGTACCGGAGTCTCACCGATTTCCCTCGATGCGCTGCCATGAATATGTACTTTCAATGTGCTGAAGTCCGTTAGATCCCAGACTTCTGACGAGCATCCTGACATCTGCAACAAGCGGATGTCAATCGACTGCGATAGAGTGTAAGCCGAAATGCGATGCCACGGCCGTTGAGACGACCTGACCCGAACAGGACAAACATGCCCAAATCACCATTTCCGGAAGAATTCGCCGATCTGCTCGATGGCAGGGTGCTGGCGCACGCGGCAACGGTCGACGCCCACGGAGCTCCGCAAGTCAACCCGGTCTGGTTCCTCCGCGAGGGCGATCGCATCCTGATCGGGGTCCGCGAGGCGACGGCAAAATACCGGAACCTGCAAAGCAATCCAGCGATCGCCATTTCCATTCTCGATCCAGGAAATCCCTTTCGTTATCTCGAATTGCGGGGAACCATTGTCGAGTTTCACTTTTACGATGATCTTTCGTTCGTGAATCGCCTGGCCCAGAAATACACGGGCAAGGATTATCCGCCTGAGACCAAAGGTGAGTCCCGTTACCGCCTGACCATGGACGTCACGAGCTGGACCAGCCACTGATCGATCAAGTCCCACACTGCACCGCACCGTGACCCCGGAGTACCGTTTTGGACTGGACGCTTGCAATTGAACTTGGCTTCGCTGCTGCTGGTGCCGCGATTCTTGGCAGTATGCTCGGGCTCGGCGGAGGCGTGTTCCTCGTTCCCCTGTTTACGCTGTTTTTCGACATCGATCCGAAGATTGCCGTTGGTGCGAGCGCTGTGTCGGTTGTTGCCAACTCGATCGTGGGATCGACCAATCACCTGCGCAATGGCTTTACCAACCTGCGGATTTCGATGCTGCTCGGAATTGTTTCCGCACTTGGCGCGCTGATCGGGGCGAGCATCGCCGTTGGTGCCAACACCAGCCTGCTTAATTTCGTGTTTGGACTCGTTCTGATCTACGCTTCGGCATCGATGATTCTGAAGCGAACGAACGTGATTCCCAACGCCCCGCCAAATGCACCGGATCCCTTTGAACTCAGGGCCAGTTACCGGGATGGTACAAGTCGTCGCGTCGTTGAGTACGTCCCGCAGCGAGTCCGATCCGGCCTTGTGATCAGTTCTGGTGCAGGAGTACTTTCCGGGCTTCTGGGAGTTGGCGGCGGCGTGGTCCAGGTTCCCGCGATGAATATCTTCATGTCGATTCCGCTCAAGGCGGCGGCCGGCACGAGCTCGTTCATGGTCGGCATTACGTCGGTCGCAACGGCAACCGTGTTTTATGCAGATGGCAAGATCGACCCCTCGGTCGTTGTGCCGACATTGTTTGGGATCTATGTCGGTTCCCAGATTGGCTCTCGATTGACGAAACGCGTCGATACCCAGCGTCTTCTGCTCATTTTCGTCGTGGTTCTGGGCTATCTTGGATTGTCGATGCTGCTCAAGAGCTTCGGCATCAATCTGACCGGGAGGTAGCAATGGCTGATTCGACTGTCGAGCAACCCGGTTCAGGCGCTCCTGATCCAGTCGCCCTCGCCGCAATGGCAACCTTGAACTGGGGATTTCGCGTCGCCGCAACGTTGCTGCTCATCGGAGTCGCTATTTCGCTGGCGCGTCAGGATGCACTGGTTTCCGAATTGCCGACCTTGGGTTCGATGTTTGGAGAGGTTGTCGACCTGCATGGCTCCGGGTTCATAGGACTCTCGATTTTCGCGATTGTAGTTACGCCCGTGGTCACGACGCTCTCGATCGGCATCGGATTCTACAGGGCAGGCAACCGGAGATACGGCGCGATGACGATGGTCGTGCTGTTGATCCTCGCGTTTTCTGTTGTCTGGTCGCAGAGGTAATTCAACGTGGTTCAACCCATCGCCATCGTCGTCGCCATGCAATCCGAACTGACACACCTGATCCCGGAACATATCGCATCCAGCGACGTCAGATCAGATATCTGGACGGAAACACACGTTTCTATCGGCAATCTGCCGATCATCGCCGTTCGCTCCGGGATCGGGATGGTGGCCGCCGCGGCAGCGAGTCAGCATCTGCTGTCACAGCATGATCCGCAGGTCATGCTGAACTTCGGCTGCACCGGAAGCCATGTGCGGGAACAGTACCCGGGCGATGTGGTCATCGGCGCAGCGTCGATTGCGCATGCACCGGTCCGTATCGACGCGGTTGGAAACGAGATCTTCACGTCTGGAGGGTTTGGCGTCGGTGAGGATGCAGAAGCCGATCACATCTTCCCGTCCGGTTCCGGACTGGTCCTGCTTGCCCAGTCGATCGCAGAAACATGGCAACCGGATCCTTGGCCTGTCGGCTCTCCGCCGCGATTGCCAGGAGTTCGAACTGGCAACGTTGGCTCCGGTGATGTCTGGAACCAGCACCTTGCCCGTCTCGATGCGCTCCACGCTCGCTACGGAACGCTTTGTGAGGACATGGAGGCCGCGGCGATCGCGCAGGTGGCAGCGATGCATGACGTGCCGTTTTTAACGATCAAGGATATTTCCAACAACGAATATCACGACGTCACGGATTTCGATGAACATGGTGCGGGAATACTGGAAGCGGAACTGGGCAAGCGGGCCGCCACGTTAATCTGGCGGATCCTGGAATCGTTGGCAAAATTCTAGCCAGCGTACTCCGGAAGCCGAACGATGATGCGGCCGGATTCTGGCTCGGTCGCGCTGATATATTCCGGGTGGTTCGGGATCAGGATATCGTCGCCACCGGCGGTCGGCTGGACGACCAGAACATCGTGGGCACCGGTCTCCATGAGATCGATCACTTCCCCGATCACTGTGCCCTCAGCAGTTTCGGCCTGCAACCCGATCAGCTGAAACAGAAAGAATTCGTCGTCGGCAAGTGGCTTCGCATCTCGTCCGTCGATGCGAACGACGAGCCCGCCCAGTTTCTTGCCATCTTCCGGATTCTCGACTCCACGCAGCTTGATCAGCGCGCCATCGCCATGGAATCGAATTCCCTCGAGCACCGTTGGCACATTGCTGGTGCCAAGATAGACCTGCTTAATCGTCGGCAGGTGTTTTGGCTGATCGGTCAGCAGGTGCATCTTGAGC
>JBBJOX010000231.1:0-3109 GCA_037724245.1 Thermomicrobiales bacterium
TGAGTGTCATCGCGATGTCGGCATGTCCGAGTCGTTCCTGCACGATCTTGGGATGGACCCCCTGCGCCAGCAGCAACATTACCCTCGTGAGCCTGAGGTCGTGGTATCGCTGGTCGGGTTGTCCACCGGGCACCACACCGCCCGGAATACTTGGTTTAGCAAGCATTCCGGGCGTTTCCAATCGATTCAGTCACCGATTCAATCACATTCTGAAGCAAACCAGCCGCTCACGACACCATTGAGAACGCCGCATCCAGCGTCTCGGCGGCGATTCGCTGCATGTTCGGCGTCACATGGCTGTAGCGATTGAGCGTCAAGGTATGTTCAATCGATCGGTCGGTGTCTCCGCGTGGATCCGTAGGCAAGGTGGTGGCACGCTCGACACCGGAAGCGTCCCCTCACCAGAAACAGCACGGCACGACGACGCGAGCAGCCAGGGCAGCAAAACCAGGAGCGCCACCCGCCAAAAGTGCAGCTCGTCGCGTTGAGCGTAAGATGCTCGGTTGAACGGATCCATGATCCTGCAGGCGACATGACCCTGTAGTCCAGGACAATTGCCGCGCCGTCATCTCGCATAGTCGTGACAATCTCGCCGAGAAAAGTTCCATTCGTCGACCACGTAGGACATGACACTGCACCCAGTTCCAACGCTCCAATCTGCTTGAGCCATCGCACATCCAGCCTGGGCGCGAAATCCGTAACGTCGCGAGTTAGTGTGCTGCCCCAGCGCGTTGAAAAGCAGCTGCCCATTTCTCTCTTCTCCTCTCACTTGGCTCATGTGCCTCGTCCTGATGATTTCGATAAATCGCGTCGGCAAGACGTGACAGACTGCGGGTCGGTAACATTCACCTGTTGTCCGCCGACATTCACCTGAGCGGCTTGTCCGATAAAGAAGGACGGTGTCGTGCGTTGGAGCTCGTGAAGCATCTTGACCGTTCGCAGGAATCGTGCGTGGGCTTGGTCTACTGCTTTGGCCGCCTGCTCGATCGCTTCCGCCATGCTCAACCTCGGTGGCGTGAGGAATCCGTCCCGGGACAAGCGACTGCGCTCGGATTCCACCTCACTGCTCGTCAACACACTCAGCTGCTCAGACCATTCCAGGTAATCGCTGAACGCTGCGGCGGCGGTATCGAGCAAGGCTGACTGGATGCCGGTCTGCGGCGGGGTATCGGCCCGGAAACTGTCGCGGATTGCCAGAAACCGTGCACGCTGCCACGGGCGACCACGCCACTCCAGCGCCTGGGCCGTCCGGAAGCCACTGGCCAGTTCATCGGCCGCTGCCGCCTTGATCGCAGCCCAGACTGCGACCATCGCTTCCGGATCTCGCTCGATGAGGCGCTGCAAGTCGAACCACGACGTCTGATCGGCTGGCTGATCCCAAATCCGCTCCCGCTGCTCGTCGGCCTCAGTCGGAGTCAGGTCGAGTCCGCGCGTGCGAACCTCTGCGTCGTGGTCGGTCAGATGCAGCTGGTCGCGATAGAACCCGATCATGGTGTGATAGGCGGCGGCCAGTTCCCGACTCAGACTGCCGTGCTCTGACGCAGGTAGAGGGTTGCGTTCCGAACTCACGTCTTTTATTGGATCAAGGTCGGTGGTAGAAAGCATTTCGCTCCATTTCTTGGCAAGCCACTTGTTATTACTCTTCAAGTTGTGCGGTGGCGATCAGGGTGGCGTTTGGAGGGTGCCAGCCACCGAGTACCAACCAATGTTCGTCGCCGCAACCGTTGCGTTGCTGGAGTCGCGAGCGTGATACAGGCGACCACTTGCTGGCTCCCAGACAAACGGCTCGAGGTCGCGTCGATATGATCGGAATACCACCAGTGGAGACGCGTTCAAGTAAACGACACTGTCATCGCCGTATCCCTCTTTGATCCATAGCCATCCCTGCCTGATCGCGGATTCACACCGGGCGGTGTAGTCAGTTCGCCGGAATCTACGCTGCGGCATGCTCAATCTCCTTCGTTACCATGAGGTGTCTGTCCCACCCTGAGGTAATCAATTGATCACTCACGAAGCTGCCCCCATCTGTTCCGGAAACCCAACCACTCGTCCCGTCTTGCGGTCGTCATCACTAGCAACCACAAGAACGTGGGAGGCATTGAGATGCCATGCCCGTTGAGCCGAATTGCAAACGGAGATCTTCTGGGTGTTGCGACCTGTCTCCGAACTGAGTATCTGGCCAGCTTCGGCAAGTCGCTTGCCTAGAGTTTTAGCAGTCCAGGGAATGGATGCGCCCATACCTTGACGAGCCGCAAACGATTGAACCGCGCCTAATGACGCATCTGGATCAAGGAATATTCCGCGATCATCGATCCAACCGATTCCAGGCCCCTGTGCTCGATAGACGAGTGATGGAAATCCTTCTGAGTGAGTTGTTTCTTTTCTCCATCCGAGGACGCTGGCGTACTTGGGTTCTTCGTTGGTAGCGGGATTCGACAGGTGCGCCGCACCACTCACGAGCGCACTTCGAAGCAGATCGAGAAACACCTTCACAGGATCTGATCGCTCGATCGCTTCCGATTGTTCGTCGGTCGCCAATTCCAGGCCCGCCGCGATTCGGTCGATCAGCTGGAATCTGTACGCCGACGAAAGCGCGCCAAGTTTCATCATGACATCAAGGAATGTTTCAGCGGCTGCCAGCAATACGCCTACAGTTTGAGGATTTCTATTGTGGGCGGTCGGCATCGAACGCAGGTGGGCGACATGTCCGCCCACCCGATCGCGATAGTCAGATTCAACTTCATCCCAGTTTCCGGCCACATATCTGATGAAAGCCGACGTCACTCGAACGAGTGCACCATCAGCTCTGGCCCGCTGACACTCGGTCAGCACCTCCGTGTTGACGTCGTCCTTACCTACCTCAATTGCAAGTGATCGACCGGTCGCGCTATGGCCCGTTTCCAGGGATTCGCCTGTAGCGATAGGGAGTCCGCGTGGATACTTCCCATAGCGGATTGATCCATCAGTTGACCCCCGGTCTCTGCCTTGCTGGTTTCCCGTGGCGCGAAAGAGCCGATTGATCTCCGATCGCTTCTTTTCGCGCTCTGCCCTCGAACCATCAGGATTGATATCGTCGATCGGCAGAACAACATCCTTGGCCGCAAAAGCG
>JBBJOX010000231.1:3119-4980 GCA_037724245.1 Thermomicrobiales bacterium
AACTTCGAGAGCGAACGGAGTGCTGGTAGCAGAGAGACCGAAATTTCGACCGTTAAACTCTGCACCGAAGAACCCCTGGATCAGTGCTGCCAACTCCGTTTTTCGGGCACCGGTAAGTCCATGGAGATTCATCGAGAAATCAACCTTGACCATAGGACCGAGAATCGCGGCGGGGACCGCTGCAACTAGCGGTGCGGCGATGCGGAGTGGTGCGACCTCGAGCACCTTGATTGTGGACTCCAGATCAGCGGTTAGGGTTTCTCCTGACGACGGCTCTGGAAGCTTGACGTGCGAGAGCGTGCCCGCAAGTTCGGTTGTTATGTTTGTCCTGGTCCCTTTGGAATCGATCGCACCGCCAGCATGGAGAAAGACGTGATCTCCATCGATTACTTCCCAGCCGGTATATGCGCGGATGGTGGTGGTGTCATATCCCTTGATCTGAGATCGGCGCTGAATTGCCGACCTCACTTTTCCATTGGAACTCGTACCTGGAGCAATCCATAACCTCGTGCCAAACGCGTCATATGGCCACAGCATGCCGGGAAATTCCTTCGCCGGTATGACGACGGCCGACAGCACCTCGCCGGTTTTCAGGCAGGCAGCGAGCTTGATCTCTCGTCGCCGCTCCGCACCGTTGTCGACAATCCGCTCCTCTTCGATCCAGATATCAGCATTGGTGAGGCTCAACGTGATTTGTATCCCGTTGACTGTTTTGCATTCGATAAACGCGCCATCGATGAGGAACACGTTATTGCCAAGATCGATGGTGTGATCCGTTTCCGATTCTCCAGGAGGATCTTCGGATTGTGGCTCGTTCGAATTCGAGGAATTGCCAGAGGACTGTGCTCTCTTCCCGAAACCTTCTCGGTGAAGGGCTTTGCCGGCCTCGTTTAGGCTGCCCTTGTGGTGCACCGCAGCATACAAACCGAACGGGTCGTACATCCTCGGTTCGAGGATGGTGCTTGACGTAAAACATTTGAAATGGCCGCGCCCGTCCCAGTTGTAGGTAGCCGAGATGCCCTGGGATTTGCCTGGCCTTCTGAAATACGCAACGCGTCCTCGCTCAAACAAGAATTTCCAGTCGGGGAGCAGCTCCCTGATGGTTTCGAGTGACGCCCGAGCGTTGTAATCGTCCCCCGGTCGATCGCCCGACGTACTGGTACGGTCATAGCTGACTCGCTGACCGGCATCAGGCTCGCGCTCATCGAGTGACTGGGCCAGCTGAAACATGGCCATCTTCTGTTCGGGTGAAATTGTGACGATAGTTTCGGGACCGCCAGTGACCGGTCCATACGCCCGCCCGCTCGGATGCACGCCTCCGAAACTGCCGCCGACAATACAGAATCCCATCTCTTCCTTGGTCTCGATGAGAGATTTGAATCTGCGGTCACCGAGTGGTCGCATGGCCAGTTTGGAATTCTTGCCCATGTCTTCACATCGGAAGTAAATGTGAAGACCACCACCAGGCGTCTTGTCACTCCACCCCGCGACCATGTCCTGGACGAAATCCAGATCGGTCGCTTCTGCTGTATCGAGAAAGACCTGAGATACGGCGTCTTCATCGCACTCTATTACCTGGATGGACGGGAGATCACCGGCGCCAGTGACGATCCCAGCACCAGTGCGATTTGAATCCGGGCCGAACCATTCATTGTGCTGTGCATCGGTGGGGGCGACCTCGGCCCAGTGCCCCCATGCGCCGACGGGTTGTTTTGAACCGTCCTCCGCGACCGGGATAATGACTTTCCCGGCCGCGTGTACTCGATGCGCAAATTCCTGCAACTCCGTCAAAGGCTGGTTCGTCATCTTGACGCCACCAATCGCTCCTTGAGCCGCTCGTACGCTGAATTGAGTTCCTGCA
>JBBJOX010000232.1:0-1906 GCA_037724245.1 Thermomicrobiales bacterium
TTCCCGCTTTCGTCACACGAATGGACAAGACGACCGATCACCTCATGAGCCTCGCGGAAGGGAACGCCACGTTTCGCCAGCAAATCAGCAGCATCGGTGGCGAGGGCAAAATCCCCGATCGCCGCTTCGGCCAGCCGTACCTCGTTGAACGTCATCGTCCGGATCATCGGTGGAAAAACATCGAGCAATGCGACCATGGTATCGAATGAATCGAACGCCGCCTCCTTGTCTTCCTGCATGTCCTTGTTGAACGTCATCGGCAACCCTTTCAACACGGTCAGCAAGCTGAAGAGATGCCCAAAGATGCGACCGGTCTTTCCTCGACCCAGTTCGGCAATATCGGCATTTTTCTTCTGAGGCATGATCGAACTACCGGTTGAAAATGCGTCAGAAAGCGTCGCGAATTTGAACTCGCCCGATGTCCAGAGCACGATGTCCTCGCTCAATCGGGAAATGTGCACGGCGATCGTTGCGTATGCAAAGTGACTGTCGAGCACGAAATCGCGGTCCCCGACGGCATCCATGCTGTTCCGGGAAATCGTCGCGAAGTCGAGATCCGCGGCTACCCACTCGCGATCCAGTGGATACGTCGCACCGGCCAGGGCCGCCGAGCCAAGCACCAGCACATCGGCACGGCGATAGGCATCCTTGAGTCGATCGAGATCGCGCCGGAACATTTCGACATAGGCCAGAAGATGATGCCCCAGAATCACCGGTTGTCCCCGCTGCAGGTGGGTGTATCCGGGCATCACCAGATCAGGGTTTGCGGTCGCGACCTCAATCAGCGAATCGATCAGGCCACACACACCAAGCCCGACTTCAGCAAGCGCACGCTTCGTCCAGAACCGCATGTCGCTGGCGACCTGATCGTTGCGACTCCGTCCGGTATGCAGTTTCCCGGCATCGGCACCGATCAGTTCGCGGAGGCGACGCTCGACTCCGGTGTGAACGTCCTCATCGGCGATCGTGAACGCGAGTTCGCCACGATCCGATTCACCGAGAATCACCCACAGCCCATCTTCGATCTTTTCTGCCGCCGCCACGTCGATAATTGACTGCCGCTCCAGCATTCGCACGTGAGCAATCGATCCCCGGATATCTTCGCGAACGAACCGCACATCGAACGTGATCGATGCGTTGAATGCCTCCACCCGTGCATCCATCGCTTCGCTGAACCGACCACCCCACTGCAGTTTCACGTCGTTCGTCATTCGCAAAGTGTCCTTTGGGCTTCAAAATCGTCACCGATCAATCCGGCGAATCCGTTACACTCCTAAGGGTACAAGTTACCTGATCGTGCTCGCGTCGATTCCTCGGCATTACTCCGAAAGTTGGGCGAATTGTCCACCCCGATCACCCGTATCCTCCAGATATTGCTGATTCCCGTACTTCTGCTGAGTTCGACCACACTGGTTTCGGCCCAGTCGACAACGCTGACGGTCGCCGGTACGACTGGCGTCAACATTCGATCGTGCCCTGAAATTGATTGCGATGTTCTGGCGGTCGCGGACCTTGGATCAGTCGTTACCAGCACCGGCGACGATGTCGACGGATTCACTCCGGTCGAGGTCAATGGTGTCGCTGGTTTCGCGTTCTCGCTCTACCTCGTCGAGGAGGGTGAAGACCTCTGGTTCACCGAAGGTGAAGCCGGCTGCGACCGGATTGCCCTGATCTTCGATATCGGAATCGGATTCGAGCCGTCGCAATCCATCCTCGACACCCTGGTCGAAACCGACACGACTGCCACGATGTTCCCAATGGGAATCTTTGCAGACGATCAACCCGAGTTTCTTCTTGAAATGCATGAACTCGGTTTCCCTATTGGAACCCATGGCAACGACCCGTTGTTCCTGACTGAACAGGAGGCCGACATCATTGCCGACGACGTCAGCAAGTCGCTCGATAT
>JBBJOX010000232.1:1916-4976 GCA_037724245.1 Thermomicrobiales bacterium
ATCATTGGCGACGTGATTGAGGACGAGCCAGATCGGCTCTTCACACCGTATGCCGCCGACACCGATGCCACAGTCCGCGCTGTCGTCGCAGAACTCGGCATTCTTCCAATTGGCTGGAACGTCGCAGCAGTCGATTACGCCGCCGACGCTACAGCAGCTGGTGTGTACAGCGACATTGTCGACAACGTCTACGATGGCGCGATCGTTGAAATGCATCTGGATGGACCAGCAACCGATGAGTCGACCGCGTCCGCCCTGCCATCGATCATCGCCGATCTGACAGCCGAGGGTTACACCTTCGTGTCCGTGTCCGATATGACCCTGCCGTGCGGAGTTTCGTCGGCATCGTAACAACCGGCTATACTTTTTGAAACATGTGTTCGCATTGCCATTTCATAGTGCCGGAGTGACATGAGTTCTTCGACCCTGCCCGATCGCCTGAGCACGAAGGTGCGATCCATCGAAGCCATGCTGGATCATCGTGGCGTCGAGATTCGCAGTATGAAGCGAGCAGGATCGCTCGAGACCAACCAGGGAGTCGATTCAGGCGACCGTGTACCTGATCCGCTGTTCACACTCGATCGACTCGAGGGAGAAATAGCTCCACGAGCGGTTGGCAACATCCGGCCCAACACCACCGGTTTTCGCTATTTTCTCGATGCGACGCAAAAAACCTTGCCAATCTGGCGCTTCGGTCTCGTGCCGATCATCATCACGTATGCCGTAACTGGCATTCTCGAACGTGACGGAAACGGAGAGGGCCGCTTGCTCCCCGGTTCCCTCGACTCGCGGCACACCTGGCTGATTCCACGCAATACCGGAAACTCATCCGCCGACGATTTGATCGACATGCTCGAGGCGGTTGGTGAGTCGGTCGTCGATCCGATAGCCGGCAATCCTCGATGCAGGGATCAGGACCACGAAGCATTCGCCGGGCAGTTCAATCGCATCGTCGATTGCGCCTACCAGATGGCTGGCGATCATCGGGCCGATATCGAGCGCATCGCACTTCGCAGCTGGCAGGTGAATCCGGAGCGCCAGTTCCCGGACGGATGGATGGTCGTCGATGGGCGGCTGGGAGACGATCACCCACAGTGCGTTGGTGTCGTCAAGCAGCTCCTGACCCAGCATCTGCACAGTGCCGACGCCGAAGTGCTTTTCGATCTCGAGCCGGGACACCGCACGACCTCATTTCGACTTCAGAATCCAACGCATGATGAATCTACCTCGCTGGCGCGAACGCAATGGTATATGCGGTTCTGGAATGCCGATGGGTTCGATGCCAATCACGCGCTGATCCGGGTTGAGGCGCCGCATCAACTTGGAATACCCGAAGATATCGACACTATTGCAGCCTGGATCTATGCGGAGCGGTTGCCACGGGCCACCAACGATCCTCGCTGGCCCACACTGCTTTATCCCATTCACTTTCTGGAACGCATTCTCAAGCGCAAGCTGGCCGAAATGACCGCTGGCTGGCCCTCATGATCTGTTCGGAGCTTCGCCCATGATCGATACACTCCTCGACTCCCGGATCTCTGTTGCCGACCAAATCTGGCAGCACGAACGATTCGCCGATCTGATCGACTCAACGACTGGAGAGATCGGCCGCGTCGTCAGCAGCGAAAAGGAACCTTCGGGCGCGCATGAGTTTTTCTTCTGGTCGTCCGACGATGCACTGACCCTCGATGTGGGACATATCGTTGTCGCCTTCTCCGAGGAAGCGGCGATCATCGGTGTCATCGATCAGCCTCGTCGCTATTCCGATCTCCGATCCTTTCTCGACGATTACTTCGACCGCCATGTCGAGCTCGGCGTCGCCGAGGATACCGCCACCAAACGTCCTGAAATCCTTGTCTTCAATGTCAACGTACTGGCCAGTCGTCACTTGCGAAATGATGTTCAGTCGAATAGACCGGCCGTCAATGGGCCGGTCTACTTCGCCACACCAGCCGCAATCGAATACGCGCTCAATGTCAACAACTTCAGTGGAAACAAGGTTCCCGCGCTGATGCATACGAACGGGAACTACGAGCGAGTCGATGGTTCGACCGTTCTCGACGAACATGGCAATCCCCGGTTTCAGCGGACTCCGCTCTTCCTCGATGAGGATTACCTGCTAGGCCCGGAGGCGGGACACGCCAACTGGACCGGGCAATCCGGGCTGGCCACCAAAACCAGTCACGCCCTCTTCCTGATCAGCTCGATTTTCCAGACCCTCGACAAGGCAACCACGCCAAAATCAGTCGCTGCGATCATGTTCAACGTCAAGGGTCCCGATCTGCTCTGGCTCGACAAGCCGGCGATACCTCAACCTGGATTCGAGGATCGCTACGAACGTGCCGGAAACCGGACGATCAACCAGGACCATCTCGATGCCTATACATCACTTGGCATGGAACCGAAGGCGTTCAACAACCTCCGTATCTTCGCCCCGTTCCGACCTAACAATGCGCCAGCCCCGCACGGTGGCCGGGTCGATCTCTCGGCATTCCGCGATCATGCCCGCCTCAATACCCAGCGCCATCAACCAGGCGAAACCGATTGTGTCTTCCCGATTCTCTGGTCATTGCAAACGGCCCTCGCTTATCCGCACCGACTGTTCGATGGAAACGATCTGGACGATAAGCTCTCCGGATTCATCTACGAGCTGCGCGAACTCCGGATCAGATCACTGGATCAGCTGTTCGAGCTCTTTCGCGAAATCAAGATCCATTTCGAATCTGCCGGGGATGGCGATCGCAAACCGGATCAATGGAATGGGCACCATCCTGCCACCATCCGCAAGGCAGAAAACCGGTTCAAGGCGCTGCAATCCAAACTCGGCGGTCTGCTCGCCGACGGTTCGGTCGATCATGGCAATCAACCTCAAGTGACGCATCCGTTCAGCAACCACGAACTACGGGTCGTCGACATTTCACAGTGCAATACTACCGCTCAGGAACTTATCGTCACCTCGACGATCAATGAAATCTGGCGAAATGCCGAAGAGAGCAAGATGGGAGTCGATAAACTCATCGTTTTCGTCGATGAGCTGAACAAGTACGCACCGGCTGGGGG
>JBBJOX010000233.1:0-4949 GCA_037724245.1 Thermomicrobiales bacterium
GACCACCCGCGACCCACCGCCTTCTCGCGCATCACCGGAACGGATAGATCGTGGCCACGACCCTCGTCATCATCGGTCTCCCCAGTTCGGGGAAGACGACCGTCTTCAACGCCCTGACCCGCGCGGAGGCGGCGACCGGCAACTACGGCGCCGCCGATGAGCCGAACCTGGCAACCGTCAAGGTGCCCGATCCCCGATTGGAACGCCTCACCGCGATGTTCCGGCCCCAACGGAAAGTCCAGGCCGATGTCCAGTACCTGGACGTCGCTGGCATCGCCAAAGGGATCTCCGAAAAAGGAATGAGCGGCACCCTCCTCGGCCACCTCAGCCAAGCCGACGCCCTCCTCCACGTCGTCCGCGCCTTCAACGACCCCGATGTCGCCCACACCGAGGAGAGCATTGATCCGGCCCGCGACATCGAGACGTTGAACCTCGAACTCTTGTTCAGCGACCTCGCGGGCGTCGAGAAGCGCCTGTCCCGGATCGATGCCGGCATGAAAAAGCTCAGCGGCCGAGAGCGGGAGGCGGCCGAGCGGGAGCGACTCTTGATGGCCCGGCTCAAGGAAACCCTGGAGGCCGACACCCCCCTCCGGGAGATCACCGCCGACCTGGACCCCGACGACGAAAAGCTGCTCCGCGGTTTTGGCTTTCTCACCGCGAAGCCGCTCCTTATCTTGCTCAACCTGGGCGAGGACCAACTCGGTGCGCCAGGCGAGACGCTCATCGCCTCCCTCCGCACCAAGTTCGATCGAGCCCGCGTGGCGGTCGATGCCCTCGCCGGCCAAATCGAGATGGAGATCGGTCGCCTCGAAGCGGCCGATGCCGCCGTCTTCATGGCCGACCTCGGTATCGCCGAATCCGGACTAGACCGCATCATCCGCCGTTCGTTCGACCTCCTCGGTCTGATGCCCTTCTTCACCGTCGGCCCCGACGAGTGCCGGGCCTGGACCATTCGTCGCGGCGCCTCAGCCGTCGAGGCCGCCGGCGAGATCCACACCGACATCCAGCGCGGATTCATTCGTGGCGAAGTCATCGGCTATGACGACATGATCGTTGCCAAAACCATGGCCGAAGTCCGAAAAAACGGAACCCTCCGTCGCGAAGGCAAAACCTACATCGTCCACGACGGCGACATCATCAATTTCCTGTTCAACGTTTAGTGCTCCTACCTTGCCGAAGGGTCAAACTTCGTATCTGACCTCGGACAAGCGAACGATTACTTCTCGATCACGACGGGCTGTTATCTCAAAACGAGTCGACCCAATTATCGACTCGTTTGGAGTCACCTCTCGAATCCAGGTAATCTGATGCGGAAACGCTACTCAACACGTTTCGCCATTAATCTGTACACCGCTGGCACGCAATCTGCCGCTTCCCCGAGACCGCGGAACATTTCTGGATCCGGGAGTTCCTGCAGCGCCATGATCAGAAAATCTTGCCTGATGAGAGCGGACACCATTGCTCCAATATTCCAGACAAAAGAGTTCAGAGAGTTTTCATCGTCTGCCGTCTGCGCGGCACCGATTGCTGACTTGGACGCATCGTGGATCACTGAAAGGTCATGCTTGCCGAAGAAGTTCGAAAGCACGATGAGTTGCCGTTCACCTGCTACACCCATCGTTTCCCAAAACGGGTGGTGCTCCGAGATCAGCACACGGCCGCCTGCCTTCAGAGTATTCCGTACCCCGATCAGCCAGTCATCAAGATCGGGAACCCAGCAAATCCCACCGGAACTGATATACGCAATGTCGAAATCGTGCAAATCCTGATCGAGATTTATCATGTCACCGACGCGCAGCGTTACGTCGAGACCGAGGGCGTTTACCTTGTCCTGCCCATTGCGGACATAGGTTTCGGAAATGTCGACACCAACGACGGTGGCTCCAAGCGTCGCCATCGTGATCCCCTCGTCGCACACAGCGCATGCGAGATGAAGCACGCGTTTCCCGCTCAGGTCACCCAAAAGATCCAGTTCATCAAGTTCCAGCGCACTGACACCGGCGCGATGATCTTCAAGACGCATTCCCGGCCTATGTTTCGCCATCACTTCCCATCGCTTCGCATTCCGAAGGACGATGCCGTCATACACTTTTGGACGCATCGACAATCCTCCTTGATGTGCCAAGCCAGAGTCAGCGTTCAGCTGCTGAAGCAGAAGGGAACTTGATTCTCCGAAAGTGTCGGACCTTCTTCAAACCTCTTCCGAACGCACATTGCCAAGAAGCCGACAAATCAGCAAGCGACGGCCCTCGACGCGAAGAACAGGAATGCTGTCGAAGTAGGTCTCAAAGATCGTCATGGTGCACGGTAGGCGCACCACTCGTATCGTTGGCCACGATGACATGAGCGAAACATTGATATCGTTAGAGACACTTGTATTGGCTATGCCAAGTTGCGATGGGCTCGAAGAACTTCAAGCAAAAGTGCGACGCGCGTGCCGTGGCGATCTACCGTCATAGCCAGCGATGCGCCCAGTCCCGGATCATCGAAAATGCCGAGCAACAGGACTTCTGCCGAATCCCGGTCGCCCTGCAGGAGCACGGCCAATGCGTAGGCTTCCCGTCCATGCTCATCGTAGAGGCCCATCGCACTGTCCGCGGACAACACAAACGAAGATGATGCTAATTGCTGATCAAATGATCCCATGGAATGAAGCGTCACAAAGGATTCCAGACGTTGCAGCTCGGTGAGCCTTCTTACTAGCGTAGTGCAGAACTACATAAAGTCATGGTTGAATGCTACGCAAAAGGGCTATTCGAATGACATTGGCCGTGTGTGAAGGTTTTTCAATGACCTCATGACTTACTTTCACTGATTCAAAGATTCGATTGTGGCATTCCGATCCCGAATCGAGAAACTTTGAGATTTCAAGACAAGTACTCATCATGTGTATGCAGCCAAATCCGCCTGAATGCCAACAGCTCGTACTTCCAATTGTTGGCACAGAAGCTGCGCTGGTGGCAGCACAGGTTCCAACGTAGGGATCTGAGATGTCTTACCAGAGGATGATTACAATGACAGACGGAAAACAGGACAAGGCTGAAGGATTCGCCGACAAAATCGCTGGTAAGGTCAAGGAAGCAGTTGGCAAGGTAACCGACGACGAGAAGACCGAAGCCGAGGGCCGTGGCCAGCAGACCGAAGGTGAGGTTCATGCGGGTGTCGGCAAGGCCAAGGACGTCGCTGGCGACATTCAGGACAAGTTCAAGAAGAACTAAATCGAGGCACTTTCGCAATACCTGGACCACTCGCTTACGCGGGTGATCCTTTTTACACCCGGTGGCAAAGCTCACCTGACTTCAGATCTCTCGATTCGGCTGCGAATTCCAGATGATGGTGACGCAAGGCTTCCTCGAGAATCCTGATCGCTCTGGGTCCCATCCCATGCAAATGGGCCAAATCCGTTCGGGACCATGAAACCAGGTCGTTCAGTTTCTCGATCCCTGCAACGTTCGTCACACTCGACGCAGGATTGGAAGCCTTCGATAACGGAATCGACGCACTGTCCGCCACTGGTCCACTCATTCCCCCACTCCCTCGTTTCCAATTGGCTGAACCATGTTCACGATCCCGTCATGCTTCGCAACCAAATCATCAACGCCGGGTTCAATCGAGGACTCGGTGCTCTTGCAGTGAACCCGGCAGCTTCCCATCCTCAAGCCAGAAAATCCTTCGATACCAGACTCACCTTCTCTGCCCGACGATCAGCGAAATGGAATATCGTGGTTACAATCGAGTGTGACGAACAAGGTGCAATCGCATCACCCAAGACTGACATCAAAGGAATCTGACGCGTGACTCCATTTGCATCTCCCGAAATCGCTCTTCACTGGCATCATATCGAACTCGCGATGGATCGCATCTTGGTCGCAAATGCGGATCGAAGTGTCGACGAGCGAAACTTCAGACCACCGGCACCGGACACGAATTCGATCCATGTTCTGGCTGTCCACACCATCGGGAATCTTCGCCAAAATGTGTTCGAGGCTATATTGGGTAAACCAACCGGACGCGATCGTGATGCCGAATTCACAGCACTCGCCAGCGCCACGAACGATCAATCAGTGATCTGGCCAGACATCAAGGATGAAGTTCGTGCCGCCCTCATGACGATTCCCGATACGGAACTCGATTCCCTCAAACACCATCCACGTCGTGGTGAGCGTTCGATTCGGGACATTCTGCTGATGGCGTCGACGCACGCCGCCGAACATGCCGGACACGCCGAACTGACTCGTGATCTCGCTCTCGAAGCAGTGGCCCGATCAAATGAATCCGAGCTGAACACCTGACGTGAATGAATCCTGATGTGCGCCTTTCATCAACACTCGAAAGCAAAAACACGTGACCGATTCCACAAATGACGACATCGAAATTTTCCTGCGGCCAGTCGCAGAACTTTCGGCGCGGATGTCGATTCTGCTCTCGACCGGATTTCGCCTTGTCCTCGAAACAGACTCGGTTGAGGACTCCGACGAGGAAAGCTACTCCGCTGAAACAGAGCGGTTCGAACGCGTAGCCTGGCTTCGAGCTACCTTCGGCGATACCGTCGCCGAAAGCGAACTCGACATGCTCGGTACACCCGTCGGAGAACTCAGCGAGGACGTTGCTGACAATCACGCCTTCGACAGGGAGTCGGCACTGGCGCTCGGATGGGTCCTCGGGCTTGCCGATCAGTTGACGGGAAACCAATCCGCCCAGGTGGCGATCGAAGCCCTCGAAGACGTCGCACCCCGGCCCTGGGATCGAGGAGACAAACTGATCAAGCGATTCATTCCACGATCGGAAGAGGAAGTCTGGGCCGAGCGGGAACGTTGGTATCTCGTCCGGCTCCGCGGGCTTGCTGATGACGTTGTTTCCGCCAGCGAACGCTCAGCGCTGATGACTGACATTCTGAACGAAGCCCGCGAATGCGGACTGACTGTCCGAAACGGTGATCTCGATGTCGC
>JBBJOX010000234.1:0-4940 GCA_037724245.1 Thermomicrobiales bacterium
AATGGAAAACTGTCGTCTCGCGAATGCGTTCGGAACCAGAGCCGTAGCGACAGGCGAGCACCATTGCTCGCCCATGCTTCGGGAGCGGGATGATCAGGAATACGTCGGCAGGAAATCGCCGTGGGCATCGATCAGATCGTCGACCAGGTGCCAGATCTGATCGAGCGACAACTCCGCCGCAGTGTGAGGATCGAGCATCGCGGCATGGTAGATGTGCTCGCGCTTGCCTGTAATTGCTGCCTCGACCGTCAAACCCTGAACGTTGAGATTGGTTTGCATCATCGCCGCCAGGTGGATTGGAAGCTCGCCGATCGCGGTTGGCTGCAGTCCGTTTCCATCGACCAGCACCGGGACCTCGACGCAGACCCCGTTTGGCAAATTCGAAATCAGTCCGTTGTTGGGGACGTTTCCATAAATCACGACGGGTTTGTTGGTTTCGCGACCAAGAATGATCTGCGAGGCGTATTCCTCGGATCGCGTGTGGATAACGGGTTCGGTACTCTCGTAGCGGGCGCGTAGTCCTGACCATTTGGCGATCTGGTTTTCACATCGTGTGATGTATTCGTCGAGCGGGATCTTGAATTGTTCGATCAGATCGGGGCGGTCGCGCTTGATGAACCACGGTGTGTACTCGGCGAAATGCTCGGACGACTCGGTGACGAAATAGCCGGTCCGGCGAAGCATCTCGTAGCGAACCTTGTTCCATTCCGGTTCGGACCCGGCCGCGGCGATCGCGTTCAGCTTTGGGTAGAGATCCTCCCCATTGTGTTCGAACTTGAGAAAGAAGGCGTAGTGGTTGATCCCCGCCACCTGGTAGGTGATCTCCTCAACCGGAATGTCGAGATCATCCGCCAGTTGGCCTGCCGTCCCCTGAACACTGTGGCAAAGCCCGACCGTCGGCACATCGCTGACCCGGCTGATTGCCCAGCAGTTCATCACCATCGGATTGACATAGTTCAGCAGTATTGCGTTGGGAGCGACATGTTCCATATCCCGCACGACATCGATCAGTACGGGGATCGTCCGCAACGCGCGGAAGATACCACCAATGCCGAGTGTGTCGGCGATGGTTTGACGCAATCCGTACTTCTTCGGAATTCCGAAATCGATCACGGTGGACGGCTTGTATCCACCAACCTGAATCATTGTAATGACATAATCCGCATCCTTAAGTGCCGTCCGTCGATCCAGCGTTGCCTCGATCGTTGCGTTGGCGCCGGCCGATTCGTTCAGTTTGCGGGTCACGATCTCCGACGTTTTGAGGCGTTCCGGATCGATGTCATAAAGCGCGATCCTAGAGTTATGCAATTCGGGATAACTCAGAATGTCACCAACCAGATTCTTGGCAAACACGGTGCTGCCCGCACCAATGAGAGTTATTTTCGGTCCAGTCATGTACCTGAAGTTCTCCTTGAATCGATTTCACCGTGTTCGATCTGCTCATTGTGCCGCTCATTTTCCAACCTGTACAGATGATTCTGCACATCCATGCTCGCGGATTGGCGTGGGCAAAAGGGAGTCGGGTTCCCATTACAATGAGTGCGATGCCCGGCGCAATTGCGATCGATGGCTATATTCCAGGTTCGAGCGGCAACGAGGTTTCAGCGTGCGCACTCCGATTTCCGATCTAACCAATATCCGCTTCGATCTGATCGTGATCGGAGCCGGGATCAATGGAACAGGTATCACGCGCGATGCTGCGTTGCGTGGGCTTTCCGTGCTTCTGGTCGACAAGTCCGATGTCGCGTCGGGCACAACCAGTTGGTCGAGTCGGCTGATCCATGGCGGCTTGCGCTATCTCGAATATGCGGAAATTGGCCTGGTACGTGAGTCATTGCGGGAACGCGAACGGTTGCTTCACTTCGCGCCGCATCTTGTTCAACCGATCCCGCTGACGTTGCCCATTTACAAGCATCACAAGCGAGGTCCGATGCTGATTCGGGCCGGCATGGTTTCGTACGATCTGCTCTCGTTCGACAAGTCTCTTCCTCGCCATCGGATGTATACAGCCGCCCAGGCACTGGCCCATGAACCAGGCCTCAACCCGGAGGCGCTGACTGGTGCAGCCCGCTACTACGACGCGCAGGTCGAGTTCCCGGAGCGCCTCGCGCTCGAAAACGCGCTGGATGCGATCGCCCATGGTGCAACAATGCGCACCTACACAGAAGTGACTGATTTCAGCATCGAAGCCGGTGTCGTTCGCGGCGTCGTGCTGAAGGATGTGTTCACCGGAGAATCGACCACTGCCCAGGGTGGAGTCGTGGTCAATGTTGCCGGACCGTGGGTCGACCGAGTACTCGCATCGCGCGGGGAATCACTTCCCAAACGGCGACTGATCGGGGCGACCAAGGGCAGTCATATCGTGGTCGAGCCGTTTCCGGGCGCGCCAACCGACGCCCTGTACGTCGAGGCAAGTCAGGACGGACGACCGTACTTCATCATTCCCTGGAACGATCTCTACCTGATTGGCACAACCGATGTGCGTTTCGATGGCGATCCCGATGCTGTGCATCCGTCCGAGGCCGAGGTCGAGTACCTGTTGACGGAAACGAACATCGCGATACCGGCGGCCGGGTTGACGAGGGAGAAGGTGCTGTACGGCTATGCTGGGCTCCGTCCACTTCCCTATCAACCCGAGGGCAAGGAATCGGCAATTACGCGACAGCATGTGATTCACGATCATCAGCCAGAATTCGCTGGCTTGCTCTCCATCATCGGCGGCAAACTCACGACATTTCGCAGCCTGTCGGAACAGGTGGTCGATCAGGTCTATCTCAAGTTGGGCCGAATCTCGCCCGAATCGACAACCGGGACGTCGCTGCTCCCGGGAGCGATGACAAATCCGGAGACAGCCGAATCATTCGTCTCGGCTCGTCCGGATTGGCTCAGCGAACAATCGGCCCAGCGGCTGGTTCATCTGTATGGATCGCGGTCACGTGCCATCGTCGAACGAGCTGGTGAAGATCAGGACCTGCGAGCAGTAGTGCATGAACCGACCGGGGCCATCGGAAGCGAGATCGTGTTCGCCGTCGAATCCGAGAGTGCATCCACGCTACACGACATCATGCTTCGACGTACTATGCTGGGGTATAGCGTCGACGCAGGACAATCATCATTTCAAGGCGTCGGGCGAATTCTGATCAAGCACGCTGGCTGGACGGCCGAACAATTCAGTCAAGATTTTGCGTCGCTGGGTGCTCTCCTGACGGCGAATTTGGCATTACCGTTCACCTCATAATTGTTTACATTTTCACAATTCAGCTACCTCAAAGTCTCGATAACTATCTGTACGTACATGTTGTAAACACTTGTTAACGTTGCTAGGATAATTATGTGAATCATAAGACTGCTTTGGCTGGAAGGCAGTTCGCCGGTGACCTTAGGCTATCGATCCGGCAGACCAAAACCCCAATGTCGATGCCTTGTGCATGTTTAGAGAAAGGAATGTTGCGCCCATGTCTGTTACCACGATTTCAGAGGCCCGCGAACTTCGACCAAGCCAGGTTATAGCGGAAGCACTCGTCGACCGCCAGGCTCCGAAACAGCTCGAGGCCCGGGCGAAGGAATTGGGGTATTGCAGTTCCCTGACAACTGCCGTCGTTCACGCCTGCTGTGGCAGCCTTCCACACCATCTCTCCCACGTTGCACGAACTCAGAGCGTCTCCGACCAGCACTCTGCGGGCTGACCCGTTCCACTGTGCACACGATATGTCCTGTGCAGTGCTCTCGATACCTGTGATACATTTCGTATTCGTGGTCCTCTTCGAGGAGGATTCTTCGTGTACTCATCGGCCCATGGTCGGCGGGTGACTTTCTGGTGAATCTGGTCGCTTCCTCCGGTATTCACCGACGTCGTTCACGACGTCCGCGCATTGCGACAGTGCCGCGATTGCAGCGAGAAGGAATGTGAGACCGGGAGCACCTGACACCTGCACTTTCTGTTACCTGGAGCAAACACCAACGTGATCAAACTTCGACTTCGACGCATGGGCAAAAAAAAGCGACCAAGTTACCGAATCGTCGCTGCAGAAGTGACATCGCCACGAGATGGCCGATTCATCGAAACGCTGGGTCATTACGATCCGCTGACCGAGCCAGCCACGATCAAAATTAATTCAGAACGCGCTTTGCACTGGTTGAGTGTTGGCGCACAGCCGACTGAAACCGTTGCCGGCTTGCTGAAGCGAGCTGGAGTTACCGGCGAGGCCGTTGTCGCCGAATCCAAGGCCTGATTGCGGTGACCGATTCTTCACTGCCCGAATCCGCTGCGGACGATGTGCCGTCGAACAATTCGGACGACGAATTGGATACTGGCAACGTTCAAGGCGTGGCCGATGCGGGGACTGCTCATGTCAATGACGCCGAGGCAGTCGAGGCATTGCGCGAGCTCGTCCGGTATGTTGTTGACAATCTCGTCGACGAACCCGGCCGCGCCGAGATCGTCGTCGAGCAGCGCGGTAACGTCGTGGCACTCGGAGTTCGACTTCCGGAAGAAGAACTCGGCAAGGTGATCGGCCGGGGCGGCCGGATTGCCAAATCGATCCGCACCGCCTTGATGGTTGCAGGATCGCAACATCATCTGCGTGTCAGTCTCGACATCGATGCCTCGGAACTACCACCGAGTTCTGAACTACCCGACGAGGAGATCTCCGCCGAACCGGAGTCATGAACGACAACACGCAATCCTCTGCTGACGAAACGACCGCATCGACAGAAGAGCCCACCACAGGCTCCCCTGCGCGTGTCCGCTCCACGAACCCACGCAAACGACCCGGCGGCGCGAGAAAACTCATTCAGACTCGTGGTCCGGAACCGTCAACACCAGTGATCGACGTTCGCCTGGCGGTCGGCACAATCGGCAGCACACACGGGGTTCAGGGCGAGCTCAAGATGCACCTGCTGACCGATCAGCCAAAACACCTGCCGACGATTAAGCAAGT
>JBBJOX010000235.1:0-4939 GCA_037724245.1 Thermomicrobiales bacterium
GCCTCCCGTTTGCTCGATGTGCCTCTCGGTGATTCCACAGGCGCGATCTAGCGATGTTCCTCGCGAGTTGACGGAATGTTAAGAGTCGCCTACGGTTCGATATCAGGTGAATCTGCATGGTTTCGCGTGATACCCATGGCACATTCCTGTATCGCCCGAATATCTTCCCGCCATCGAAACGGCAAGGTGGCAGGGCCTTTTGGCTGATTCGCAGGATGCTCGTTCGAGATTGCCTGATCCGGTGTGCCGACATGCATCAGGGGCCCGCTAACATTCCGTCTGTGATCCAGAATTATGAAAGGTTGCGAATATGACTTCATCAGCAGGAAAGTTGTTCACCACACAGATCAATCGCCGCCGGGCTCTCCGCTATGCCGCCGCCGCCGGCGCAGGAGTGTTCGGTGGAACCCTGGCCACGCGGGCTGCATTTGCGCAGAGTACTCCAGCACCGGTTGGCAGTCCGGTCGCGGCGCCGTCGAGTTTTGGCGCGGCCGCCCTCGAGGTGAGCGGTCCGGTTGAGATCGAATACTGGCAGTACGAACTGGCGACCAAGACAGAACTCATGAATCAGCTGATTCCGGAGTTTCAGGCGGCGAACCCGAATATCACGGTTACGCATGTCAACTATCCGTACGATGACTTCAGAACCCAGGTGGCGGCAGCGGTTCAGGCTGGCGAAGGGCCGGATGTGCTGAACGTGTTCTACGGCTGGATTCCGTCGTATGTGCAGCAGCAGTTCCTGGTGCAATTGCCACCGGACATCTTTCCCACCGAAATCATCGAAGCGGAATTCTTCCCGACAGTTCAGGTTGGCAAGATTCAGGATGCGTACTATGCACTGCCAACTGCAGTACGCACACTCGCGCTCTTCTATAACGTCGGCATTCTCGAGGCGGCCGGTCAGGTGCCACCAACAACCTGGGAGGAACTTGTTGCCGTTGCCCAGGCGACTGTGCAGAAGGATGGCGACACGTTCAATGTCGTCGGTATCACTTCTGACATCGGTGGCCAGGGTCACAGCTGGTGGCGGGAATGTTTGATTCGACAGAATGGATCGCTGCCGTTCTCGGATGAGACGCTGAACCGAACCCTGAACTGGACAACGCCGGAAGCCATCGAGGCTTTCAAGTTCGTTGTCGACTTTCAGACCGAACTCGGGGTGACCCAGGCTGGATTCGAGACTGATGGTCCGACAGCGTTCGGCGCTGGCAAGGCCGCGCTGCACATCGACGGTTCCTATCGGGTTGGCTCGCTCGCTTCAGGATCTCCCGATCTCAACTACGGTGTTGTTCCGCTCCCTGCGAACAAGGAACAGGCGAGTTTCGCCTCGTTCTGGGCGAATACGATCACGCGGAATGCAGCTGAAGGCGACAAGCTGATCGCCAGTGCCAAGTTCATCGATTTCCTGGCATCGTCCGAAGTTCAGACGCGTTGGACACCAACAGTCGGTGAGTTGCCGGCCCGCACCGCGTTGGCGGCCGATCCTGCGCTGCTCAAGAATCCGAAGCTGGCACCGTTCATCCAGTCGCTGCCGTATTCCTACGCCACGTTCACGGTGAATGAATCCGATCTGCGTCAGACGGTGATGGATGCCTATGATCAGGTGACGCTGAACGGACTCGATATCGAAGCGGCAATCCAGGAAGCACAGGACAAGAATCAGGCGCAGTACGACGAGTACTGGGCTTCTCTCGGGTAGTTCGGATCCCTGATTCGGGTCGGATGCGACATTCGGCCCGGCCGCCTGGTTCACGAGGAGAGACGGGGATAACGTGCTTCTGACGCTGGAACGTCGACGCTGGCTCTGGGCCTACGCGTTCATCCTCATCCCGCTGCTCTTTTTCCTGGCAATTCGGATCGGGCCGGCGTTCTATGCCTTCTGGGTCAGCTTGCACCAGTGGGATCCGATTGCGCTGCAACGGCCGTTCATCGGGTTGGATAATTTCTCGGCAATGCAAGACGACCCGGTGTTCTGGAAGGCGTTCCGAAACACGTGGCTGTACGTGATCATCGGCGTCCCGGTCAGCTTGTCGATCAGCCTGCTGATTGCCCTCGGTTTGCAGCGTCTGGTTCGATACGTCGGGTTCTACCGCGTACTCTATTTCGTTCCCTATGTAACGTCTCTGGTTGCGGTCGGGTGGGTCTGGCGCTGGATGTACATGCCGAACGGCTTGTTCAACGATGCGCTGAGTCGGATCGCAATCGGCCCGTTTCAGTGGCTCGGCAGTCCTGACACCGCGCTCTACTCGATTCTGATCATGACGATTTGGCAGGGTTTAGGTTTCCAGATCATTATTTTCCTGGCCGGGCTCGAGAGCATTCCGGTGGTCTATCAGGAAGCGGCGGCGATCGATGGTGCCAGCAACTGGCAACGATTCCTTGGTGTCACGATACCGCTGCTGAATCCGACGCTGGTCTTTCTGACGGTGACCGGTGTCATCAACTATCTGCAGGTGTTCACCCAGATCCGGACGATGAGCTCGGCGGGGACGGGCGGGCCGCTGAATAGCACGATCAGTCTCGTGCTCTACGTGTATCAGCAGGCGTTTCAGCAGTTGCCTTCGAAAATGGGCTACGCCTCGGCGATTACGGTGGTGCTTTTCCTGATGATTCTTGCGATCACGCTGGTGCAACTCAAGCTCTTCTCCCGGAAAAACAATGAGTACTGAGTCACAGAACAAGGGCGCAGCACCCGGTATTGGCGATGTCCTGTCCGGGGCGGATCCACTGGCTGCTGGCCAGTTGCGTGTTGTTTCCAGGGGGGGTGGCTGGAAGGTTCGGCTGGCGCGGTTCGCCCTGTACGCGATTTTGCTGATCGGCGGGATCGGGATGATCTTCCCGTTCGTCTGGATGGTGATCTCATCGATCAAGATGCCGCAGGATATCTATTCACTCTCACTGGTACCGCCCGATCCAACGCTCAACAACTACCGGGATGTGCTGAACAGCACTGATTACGTTCGCTGGTTTGGCAACAGCCTGCTCATTGCCTCGATCACGACGGTCAGTGTGGCGTTTTTCGATTCACTGGCCGGGTACACGCTGGCGAAGTTCAATTTCCCCGGAGCCACGGTCATTTTCATCCTGATTCTCAGCACGCTGATGGTGCCGACGGAGATGCTGGTGATTCCGTGGTACATGATGTCGATCGAGTTCGAGTGGACCGATTCGTACTGGGGCGTGATGTTCCCAGGTGTGATCAGCGCCTTTGGTGTGTTCCTGATGCGGCAATTTTTCAGCGGCGTGCCAAATGACCTGATAGATGCGGCCCGCCTCGATGGATTCAGTGAGTTCCGGATCTTCTGGAAGATCGCCGTGCCTCTGGTGAAACCAGCGATTGCTGCGCTCTGCATTTTCACCTTTCTCGGGAACTGGAATGCCTACATCTGGCCGCTGATCGTGACCCGATCCGAAGAGATGCGGACCTTGCCCGTGGGTATCGCCTTCTTCTCGAGCGAAGCCCAGAGTTCGTTTCACCTGATCATGGCGGCGGCGGCACTGGCGACGATTCCGGTGTTGATTATTTTCATGATCTTCCAGCGACAGATTATCAAGGGCATTGTGCTGACCGGTCTCAAGGGATAGATTGCATGATCACGCCATGTTCGCCAGTGGAGATCTGCCATGACCTTGATCGAACGACTGCGTCAGGACCCGGGTCTACGGCCGTGGATCGCGACGCTCGAGGCTGTCGATCTCGGTGGTTTCGATCTCGACGTCCCGGCCGGTTCCATGCTGCTCGATATCTTGCACGACCTGCGGGTTCCGCACGATGACATCGCCGCGATACTGGCACAAACGCCGCAGCCGGATACCGACGGCTGGTGGCTGCTGGAGCGGTCGGTAGCTCTGCTCCGGCGAGGGCTGGGTCATCTCGATAAATCTCCTGAGTTCCCGGCGTTGACCGATGGCAGCGATCCGTTCCTCCGGTATTTCTACGTCCATGTTTTCGCGACGATGTACCTTCAGATGATGGCCTGGTATGACGAGCGGGGAATCGATCGCAACATTGGACGACGCTCGCTGGTCGATCTGGGATTGCACATGACGCATCACCGGCGGCGTCGAGGGTATGGCGGTCTGAACGTCAATGCCGATTGGCTGTCCGAGCACTTCACTGGTCGATTATTCCAGCTCGGGCGGTTGCAGTTCGACCGCAGCGCGATCGGCCGAACGACATCGGCCGAACTCCGATCCGGCGGGATCCCGATTGGAAGGGGAGAACCGGTGCTCGGGGTTCATATTCCAGATTATTGCGGACCGTTTCCACCATCGCTTTGTGACGAATCGTTTGCGATGGCGGCCGAGTTCTTCCCGCGCCACTTCCCGAACGAGAGAGCCGATGTCGTGACTTGCCACTCCTGGCTGCTCGATCGACAGTTGGCCGACTATCTGGCACCGAAGTCGAATATCCTCGCGTTCCAACGAAGATTCACGATCAATCATCGTAATGTTTCGCCGCAAGACGAGGACTTCTTCCTCTCGGTGTTCCAGTCCGATCCCTCGAATATCGATCGGCTGCCGCAGGACACGACCCTGCAGCGGGCGATCGTAGAGCACGTACGAGCTGGCAAGCACTGGTACGGTGGCGTCGGCTGGTGCCGACTGTGAGTGCATCGATCAAGCCTCCCGCACTTCGGCCCGGTGATACCGTCGGCATTGTCAGTCCTTCGTGGTTCGGAGGACCGGCGTTCGAACGCCGCGCCAATCGCGGTATTGCCGAACTGCACAGGCTTGGTTTCCGGACGCGAGTGGGAGCCCACGCCTACAAGAACGATGGTTGGGTTTCTGCCAGTCCGGAGCGGAGAGTTGCAGACATCCACGATATGTTTGCCGATCCAGATGTGCGCGCGATTGTCTGCACGATCGGTGGCGATCACTCCTGCCACTTGCTGCCGCTCCTCGACTGGGAGTTGATCAGAAGCAATCCCAAGATATT
>JBBJOX010000236.1:0-719 GCA_037724245.1 Thermomicrobiales bacterium
TCTGGGCCGCCGAATGCAGGGCGATCGCATTGGCAAGGTGCGATTTTTCGACCAAAGACGGAACAATCGAATTTCTCGTCGGGAAGGTGAACGACATGATCGTCCCGTTGATGAAGACCAGAATCAGCATCGACCAGGGTTGGATCGCATCGATCCAGACCATGATCGAGATGACGGCGGCGACGATCGTGACACCGAACTGGGCACACATCAGGATCAGTTTGCGATCGTAGCGATCGATCAGCACGCCGCAGGGCAGGGAGAAGATCAGCATCGGAATTCCGCCGGCGAATCCGGCCAGTCCGATGAAGAGTGGGGAATCGGTCAGGATCAGGGCGAGCCAGCCGACAGCGACCTGATACATCCAGAACGAGGTGCTGCTGGCGAGCGTGCCCAGCATCAGGATGCGGAAACTGGCGTAGGTCCGGAACGATTCGAGCATGCCGCCGGAGGCAGGAGGTGGTGCCGCAATCTTTTCCGGCGTCGTAAATGGAAGCGCTTCTCGCGACACGGTGACTCGCCCTCGACGAAGATGTGACAGTGATAGCCACGACAGGGTAGCATCGGACTACCTGGTGCGGTAGACGCCTATGTGACGTGAGCGAAGGAGGCCGATGATGGCCCGGATCGAAATCGTGCCCTACAACCCGAAATGGCCAGCCGAGTTTCGGCGCCTGGCGACACCGCTTCGCGAGGCGTTCGGATCGCTGGCGCGGCGC
>JBBJOX010000236.1:729-4895 GCA_037724245.1 Thermomicrobiales bacterium
GATGTGATCGATGCGCAGATCACTGTCGCTGCGCTCGATGCCGCGCAGGTTGCGGCCAGTGTGCTGGATCTCGGTTACACGGTGAACCAGCGCATCGCCGGAGATCACATTCCACCTGGGCAATCGAGCGATTCGGACAATTGGTCGAAGCTGGTTCTGGATGATCCTGTAGCGCAGCGACGCACCAATGTCCATGTGCGGGTAACTGGAAAACCGAATCAGCGGTATCCGATCCTGTTCCGCGACTACCTGAGGGCGAACCCATCGGCCAGAGAAACCTATCGCCTGATCAAGGTGGCTATGGCGCGGTTGCATTCCGAAGATAAGGACGCCTATTACGATGTCAAGGATCCGGTCTGCGATCTGATCATCGACAGTGCTGAACTCTGGACCCGGAACGTTGGCTGGTCGCAAGGCGTGTCGGATGCGTGAAGCGTGAGAACGACTGTCGGTCAATTTGTGTAGTTGTATTGACAAACCATACTTGTAAATGGCAAGCTGATATGAACGCGGAACTGACGATGGTTCCGGACGATCGAAGAGGGATAAGAACCAATGACTCAGATGATTTTCGTCAACCTGCCGGTCAAGGATGTTGTGGCGTCCACCGAGTTCTACACGGGTCTCGGGTTCGCCAGGAACGATCAGTTCTCGGACGAGAATGTCTCGAGCATGGTGGTCAGCGACACCATCGTGCTGATGCTGCTCGCCGAGCCTTTCTTCAAGTCGTTCACGCCGAAAGAGCTCGGTGACGTGGCGACGACGTCCTCCTCGACGGTCTGTCTCTCCCGCGAAAGTCGTGCGGCCGTTGATGAGATCACCGAGAAGGCACTGGCGAGCGGTGGCACGTTCTGCAAGGAGCCGATGGACGAAGGGTTCATGTACGGTCGCAGTTTCTTCGATCCGACCGGGCATCTGATCGAAGTGATGTGGATGGATCCATCGATGGTGCAGTAGGCGCACCACGTCATTCGAATCTGACGTTAGTCAACGCGGTCGCGGTGAAGCGCCGCGTTGATGGCGTTGACCCAGTTGGCGGTGGTGCGAATGGCCAGATGCGAGGCCGGGGCCTGGGATTCGAAGACATGCCAGGCTCCGGGCACGAGCTGGATTTCCGTGGAGACTCCCGCCGCGAGCAACCGCCGGGCGTACATCAGACCTTCGTCGCGCAGCGGATCGTTCTCGCAGAGCTGCACCAGGGCGGGCGGAAGTCCACGCAGGTCGCGCGCTCGCATCGGCACGGCATACCCGGTTTCCGGTGAGGAATCCTGAAGATAGAACTTCCACATTGCTTCGCAGGTTTTCCGGTTCAGAATCCGCTCGTCGATGATCTCGTGACTCGACAGTGTATCAAGCCGATCATCGGTCACCGGAATCAGGAGTGCCTGATAGATCAGATTCGGCCCGTCTTCGTCCCTGGCCTTGAGCGCGACCGCAGTCGCCAGGCAGCCACCGGCGGATCGACCGCCAACGGCGATTCGGGCAGGATCGATGTTCAGGTCAGCCGCGTGGTCGACCGTCCACAGCAGGGTGGCGTAGCAGTCGTCCAGCTGCGCCGGGAACGGATGCTCCGGGGCCAGCCGGTAATCGACCGATATGACGACGGCGTTGGCACCGAGGACGATCGGCCGACACTGGCTTTCGGCGGTGTCGAGATCACCGGTGATGAAGCAACCGCCGTGCATGTAGATCATGAGCGGGAAGGGACCATCGCCATGTGGGGTGTAGACTCGAACCGGGATCTGATGACCTCCTGGTCCGGGAACAACCCTGTCGCGACTGACGAATCGATCGTCTGGCGGGGCGGGAAAGGCAGCGGCGCGGCGGCGGATTTCGGTCCGGGCGGCCGGGATATCGGAGATCAGATCGAGCACACCCATGCGCTCGAAGACGGGACGCAATTCAGGATCGATGTTCATTGAAATACTCCTCGGCGACGATCGTGCAGTGTGGCTGGCAGCGATGGTAGCAGCACCTGACCGTCTGACTAGTTAAACAAGTATTTCATTGCTAAAAAGAATATCCCGGCGTACGGTGGATATAACGAACAGTCGCACTGCGATGGCAGTTTGCGACCAGAGTAATTGGGAGTTTCCGGGATGAGTATGGAGATGTCGGCGTGGCATTCGTTGCACACGTTGGGTCGGGAAAAGGGCCAGCATCAGGGGTTCTCCAAGGTGACCTTTCGGCGGATTGCCGAATTTGCGAAGCCGCACAAACACAAGCTGATCGGGTTCTTGCTGCTGAGTGTGCTGACGGCGACATTGGCGGTCGCAACCCCGATTCTGGCCGGGCGGGTGGTCGATGCGATCACCGAGGGCAAGGCACAGGGCGTGGTGATCCGGCTGGCGTTTCTGATCGCTGCGATTGCGATCGCCGAGGCGGGTATCGGGATCGTCAGTCGCTGGCTATCGGCGAGTATCGGTGAAGGTTTGATTCTCGATCTGCGCCGGTCGGTGTTCGATCATGTCCAGAAGATGCCGATTGCGTTCTTTACGAGAACCCGCACCGGGGCGCTGGTCAGCCGACTGAACAGTGATGTGCTGGGAGCGCAGCGTGCGTTCAGCGATACGTTGTCCGGCGTCGTCAGTAATCTGGTCACGCTGATCCTGACGCTGGTCGTGATGCTCGGGATTTCCTGGCAGATCACGCTGCTGTCCCTGGTTCTCGTCCCCCTCTTCATCATTCCCTCGCGCCGGGTGGGGACTCGCCTGGCTGATCTGCGCCGCGAATCGGCGAACTACAACGCGACGATGAGCACGCAGATGACAGAGAGGTTCTCGGCTCCGGGTGCGACCCTGATCAAGCTCTTTGGACGCCCGCAGCAGGAATCCACGGAGTTTGCGGCACGGGCCCGGCGAGTTCGCGATGTTGGTGTGCGCTCCGCGATGTTGTCGTTCGCATTCGTCACCGCACTAACGCTGATGGCGGCGTTGGCCCTGGCACTGGTCTATGGTCTGGGTGGGTTTTATGCGCTGCAGGGAACACTCAAGCCTGGGTCCGTTGTCTCACTGGCGTTGCTGCTGACACGTCTGTACTCGCCACTGACCTCGCTCGCCAGTGCCCGTCTCGAAGTGATGAGTGCGCTGGTCAGTTTCGAGCGTGTGTTCGAGGTTCTCGATCTGGAACCGCTGATCAAGGAAAAACCGGACGCCGTGCCGGTGCCTGAGGGTCCGGTTTCGGTTGAGTTCGACAATGTTCGCTTTGCCTATCCATCGGCGGACAAGGTTTCGCTGGCTTCGCTGGAAGAAGTTGCAACGCTCGATACCCGTGGCGGGATCGAGGTGTTGCACGGCATCTCGTTCCGGGCCGAACCAGGGCAGATGATCGCGCTGGTCGGATCCTCCGGTGCCGGGAAATCGACGATCGCCCAGTTGATTCCACGCCTCTACGACATCGATGAAGGGTCGGTTCGTTTGTCGGATATTGATGTGCGTGATCTGACGGCAGATTCGATCCGGGAGACGCTCGGCATGGTGACGCAGGATGGTCATCTCTTCCACGAATCGTTGCGCGCCAATCTCCTGCTGGCGAAACCGGATGCCACCGACGAGGAACTGCTCGCCGTGTTGAAACGGGCTCGTCTCGAGAGCGTGATCGCAGCCTTGCCCGAGGGTCTGGACACGGTCGTCGGCGAACGTGGGTACCGGCTTTCCGGTGGGGAACGCCAGCGATTGACGATTGCCCGCGTGCTGTTGATGAAGCCGCGGGTGGTGATTCTGGACGAGGCGACGGCGCATCTCGATTCTTCGTCCGAAACGATGGTTCAGGCTGCCTTAAGTGAAGCGCTCTCCGGTCGCACCGTTGTCGTGATCGCCCATCGGTTGTCGACGATCCGGGCAGCGGATCAGATTCTCGTGATCGAGGCGGGTGAAATCATCGAACGCGGCAGTCACGAAGAATTGATTTCCTATGGTGGACGGTATGATGAACTCTACCGAACCCAGTTCAGCCAGCCAACCGAACTGGTAGCCGCTTTCTGATCCGAAGGTAAACGCGACGATGACGGACAATCTCGAAGCCGGCGCGATCCTCGAAATCAATGGGGCGCAGCTTTGGGTGCAGCAATCTGGAAGTGGACCGCACGTGGTGCTGATTCATGCGGGTGTTGCCGATTCGTCGATGTGGAATGCCCAGGTCGAGGCGTTGCGGTCGGAATACACCGT
>JBBJOX010000237.1:0-4860 GCA_037724245.1 Thermomicrobiales bacterium
GGTCTGCGCCAATCCGACGCGCTTGGCTGCTTCCGATGGCCCGATGTACCACTGTTCAACGTCGGGCTTGCTGGAAGCGACTGGTTTCAATTCGGTCAGCATGTCGATCCTCCGATTGATAGTGAATACGGTGAGACTTGCGGGCCCCTATGAAGAGGTTAGGGTCGCAAGGGCTCGATGTCTCGAAGGTTGTTTTTTCGTATGGGGTTCCGAAGGCCAGCAATGGTGTTGGCAGTTCGGAAGGGTGGTTAGGTTGTCAGGGGTTCCGAACTATCTATTGCTGGACAGGTATCTTTCTGCCTCTGGAACTCTGAGCACCAGTTTGTCTTTGTCGTAGCTCAGACTACGATCGCCTGGGCCGATCGATCCGAAAAACTTGTCAGTCTGAGCATTTGCCTCTCTGGACCTCATGCCTGAGGCGATCAAGAGCCTGTGCGTCCAAGTTCTGATCGCAACCGCGACAGTTTGCCCGTTGGGGGCTCCGCGAAGTCTGTCCTGAAAGCCAGAGCCGTTGTACATAAGCTCGATCGCGCCGCCGGGTGGTAGTGGAAATGGTGTGGTGATAGTCACCAATGGGGTTCTTAGTGGAAACGATTGCCTAGGGGCGTCGAAGATATCGACATGGCTGAAAATCATGTCTGGAATGAGATTGCCAGGCTCATGTAACTGAACTGAGATATGGCTCTAAACCATGTTCGTTTGCGGCGTACATTCTCCAAGGAGTCGCAGGGTTTCGTCGGGCCTTTCGAGTAAAATCCGGGACAAGCAATCTTTGAATTCGTGCTCGACACGGAAACCATTCCACCCTGAAGACGTCACTCCAAGTTGTAGCCAACCATCTTTATGGCTTTTCCCGAAAGGAGAACCTCCCTGCCACCAGCGAAACGTTCGATCTCTCATCATTGGCGGTCGACCATCGTGGATCCACTCACTGAAGTTAGGGACTTCTGTCACGAGATCGGCTTCAATTTCGGTCAACTTCTTGAGATCATCGAGGTATGCGAGAGCACGTTCTTTTTCTTTCTCGGTGGGAAATTCGCGGGAAGACGGATCTATGGATGATCGTTGGTCCATCCACTTTTTGTGTTCGTGATGGTTGTTGCTGATGTGGTCGACAATCACTTTAATTCTTTCCCGATCACCCTTTCGGCAAATATGCCAATAGAATTGACCGTCGACGGAACTGAGTCCATCATGACCCTCCTGAATTCCGGACTTGTACAAATTGGTGGCCAGGTCAATAATCGATTGTTGGTGGTCGGTTAGAAGTGCCATGCGTTCACTCCTGATCAGTGGTCGCCATCGCCCTGACCGATTCGCCTCGGTGCAGGGCGTTCCCCATCGAACATCTGTGCTTATTGTAGGAGGGGAACGGCCACTCGGCAGCCCTGACAATCTGAGTCGTGTCAGAACGTTTGTCAGAATGGTCGATAGGAGCCAATGAACACAATGAGAGACAGGCGGCTTAGGAGCTTCTTCATTTAATACACCCTGATATCCAATGAATACACGTCCGGAACGACTACTAGTCCATCCTCAACCCGAAATCGTTTGCAGAAAGGGGAGGTGGCACATGCCACCTCCCCTTTCTGCATCCACATTCGAGCGCTCGCGTCCGGATGTGGATGCAGACCACGCGGATCCGCATTCAACTGTAGGATTTGGCTTTGGGCCTGACCACTAGTTTTGGTGTCCGCCAACCTCGGCAGAAACCAGCGCTCCGCCTACCGTTTGGGACAGACCGGCCGTTCGAGAGGTTTCTCATCCGGGCGAACTGTAGGGCCCGAACTCGTGCCTGAACTGGAGTTTTGGTGTCCGCCAACCTCGGCAGAGACCAGCTCTGCGCCTACCGATTGAGCCGAAGTTGATGGCCTGGTAGACAGAATCCACCCACGACTGGCGCCCTACTGTTCTGGCTCGTTTCCATCCCGGTCACCAAACATCGGGGTCAGGATTTGCGGATACATGCGTTGACCGTATTGTTCGATGATGATTGCCTGCGTTGGGCAAGCCCGCGCACCGGCAAAGAGCTGCTGGATTGATGCGTCATCGTCCTGCAGTTCCGCAATCCGGGTTTCCTCGTCCAGTACAAATATTCCCGGTGCGGCCCTGGCGCACATGGCGTTGCCGATGCATCGGTGGGGATCGATCCTTACATACATACCTCGCTTCGGATCTGCTGTTTCAGCCATTGTTCATTCCTTCGTCGTATCGATGTCGCAGGGGATATCGATTCCTGTCTCACCAAGAATTTCTATATGAAGCGATCCGTTCGAAATCTCGGCCACCCAGGTCGTGAACGGCTTCTGGTCGATGTCCTGGAGGTGAAGCAGGAATCTGGCAGCCTCGGCACCATAGCTCACCGTCGCTTCCGGGAAGCCCGATGATGCCAGCGCATTGTGAATTCGCCCTGCGTCCGCATGGTTCACATCCAGCGCTACGATAGACAGAATACGACGTTCGACCACGCCAACGAGCCGAATTGTTTCGCCAACTGCACCACTGTAGGCGCGAATCAGCCCACCCGCACCGAGAAGCGTTCCGCCAAAGTACCTCGTCACTACTGCGACCGTATCGGTCAGGTACATCTTCCTTAGAACGTCCAGCATGGGAATTCCCGCGGTGCCGGATGGTTCGCCGTCATCGCTAGATCGTTGAATGTCGCCTCGCTCACCGAGGATGTAGGCAAAGCAGTTGTGATTGGCTTGCCAGTACCGTTTCCTGAGGTCGGAGATCATCGCACGAGCTTCGTCGTCGGTTTCCGCCCTGGCCACTGAGCAAATAAACCGTGACTTCCTGATCTCGATTTCGTGGGATCCCGGACCTGCCACTCGTCGCAACTCAGTCATAGGCTCCAGATGCTCCATGATTCCGGATAAAACGTGCAACCCTCGAAAGAGGGCTGACTTGTTCAAATCGCCCGAGAATGCAGCTCCCAGGCTGGTCATTCATCACAAGTCACGGCCATTTCGCTCCAGCGGACTGGAAAATCATTAGATTCGACCCGGAGTCGTGAACGACCGTGCCTAGTCTGCACCATTGGATCACACGTTCAGGTTGCATCGGAGTCCGCATCTTGCGATGATCAGAGAACAACAGTTCGTGAGTTCCTGGAGGCTTGAGTGACACGCGCGTCCACCACAATCGATGTAGCCCTCATCGGCGGCGGCATCATGAGTGCGACATTGGGGTCGCTCCTGAAGCATCTTCGACCCGATTGGTCGGTCGTGGTGTTCGAGCGACTGGATGAGGTTGCCCGCGAGAGCTCCGGCGGCTGGAACAACGCCGGCACTGGCCACGCGGCTTTTTGTGAACTCAATTACACACCAGAAGCCGCTGATGGATCGGTTGACGTCAGTCGCGCAGTCAAGGTCAACGAGCAATATCATGCCTCGCGCCAACTCTGGGCATCGCAGGTAGAGCGAGGCGATCTGGATGATCCTGACAGTTTCATCCACCGCGCTCCACACCTCAGCTTCGTGACCGGAACCGAGGACGTTGCCTTCCTCAAACGGCGCTACGAGACGATGATCCAGCATCCATGCTTTGCCAATCTGCAGTACTCCGATAACCGAGACGATATTGCGGCGCAGATACCGTTGATGCTCGAAGGTCGGATGTCGTCGGAACCAATCGCCATCACCCGCGCCGAGGAAGGCACTGATGTCGATTATGGAGCGATGACCCGTCAGCTGTTCGCAAGTCTCGAGCGAAAGGGTGCCGAGATCCGAACCTCGCAATCGGTTCATGGCTTGCGCAAGGAGGCTAGCGGCAATTGGACGATGTCGATCAAGCATCGTAAAACTGGCCAAATTAGCCTCGCCGAAGCGAAATTCGTCTTCGTTGGAGCCGGTGGGCGAGCGATTCAGCTCTTGCAGCAGTCGGGCATCTCCGAAGCCAGAGGCTACGCCGGATTCCCCGTCAGTGGACAATTCTTCCAGTGTACGAATCCGGAACTGATTGCCCGACATCATGTAAAAGTTTACGGAAAACCGCATTTGGGTGCGCCGCCGATGTCGGCTCCGCATCTCGATACACGAGTCATCGATGGGAAGCCTGGATTGCTTTTTGGTCCGTATGCCGGCTTCTCACCCAAACTGCTCAAGTACGGAAGCGCCCTTGATTTCTTCGGCTCTATCCGGTTGCACAACATTCCCACCATGCTCTCGGTGGCCCGAAGCGAAATCCCGCTGACGAAATACCTGATCGGCGAGGTTCTGCAGTCCAACGAAGGGCGACTCAAGGCGCTTGGCGAATTCATTCCGACGGTACAGGGCAAGGACTGGAAACTCCTGACTGCTGGACAACGTGTTCAGGTTATGAAACCGACACCGAAGAAGCGCGGCGTGCTTCAATTCGGAACGGAACTGATTTGCTCGGCCGACGGATCCATTGCCGGCTTACTCGGAGCATCGCCCGGCGCATCGACCGGAACGGCGATCATGCTCGAACTGATCGAGAAGTGTTTCCGACGCGACATCGGCAATTGGAAGTCAAAAATCCAGGAACTTATCCCTTCCTACGGAACCACACTCGCCGACAATCCGGCTCTGCTCGCCGAGATTACCCGCCATACAGATGACGTCTTCAACCTGTCATCCGAGCTAATACCGGTTGGTCGCTAGATCGGCGTGATGCCGAGCGATATTGAGATTCGCGCCTGGCGGGCTGGTGACGACATGCTGGTTCGCCAGATGCTCGATGCGGACCTCGACCCGATCTGGATCGCACAGGCCCAGAAACTTCACGGTCCGAAATTGGACTTCCCGGCAGTACGACATTCCAGGAATGCGATGTGCGACGGCAGGATTGCCGGAATTGGCACGTTCGCCGTCAACCCGATTCATCCCGGCAGATATT
>JBBJOX010000238.1:0-4858 GCA_037724245.1 Thermomicrobiales bacterium
CGGGAGATCTGATCTGCCACCGGTGCCCTATGCTCATCGGATCGATGTCGCCGCACTGTTAGCCACCCTGCAGATTCAATCAGCGGTCATCCTAGGTGCATCATATGGCGGCAAGATCGCGACACAGATCGCGCTCGAGTTTCCGGGACTGGTTCGAGGGTTGATCCTGATCAATTCGCAAATTGGAAGTACCGAAGTTTCGGTTGAACTTCAATCGGGCTGGGATCGTGTAGAGGCGGCCGAAAGAGCAGGCGATATCGACCTCGCCGTCGAGATCGAATTGCAGATGTGGGTGGATGGGCCGCATCGGTCCGCCGCCGATGTCGATCCAGCGGTCCGTGATCAGGTTCGGAGAATGAACGGGGCGCTGTTCGCGAGGCAAGGCGAGCAGGAACAGGCACCTGAGATCGTCTTCGATCCACCAGTTGCCGAACGACTGGCGGAGTTATGTATTCCCATACTCGCAATCAGCGGTGATCTCGATTTCGACGATATTCGAATGAGTGTCGAATCGTTGGTGCAGGTGCTCCCGGCGACGATCGTCAGACCGGTGAAAGGTGCGGCCCATCTGCCAAATCTGGAACAACCGGACAAGATCAATGAACTGATTCTGGAATTCCTGAATAGCATCCAGAACTGACGCAGAAAACCGACACCGCGCCGGACATTTCGTCCAGCGCGGCGTCGGTGGTTGTCGAAGACTAGCGGTGTGATTCGCCGATTTCGGTTGGGATTTCGGTATCGCTCTTCTGAATGAAGTTGTAGGTCAGGGTACCGATAGCACCGCCGGCGGTCGATCGCTTGTCCGTGGCGACACCGGAGATGACGAAGGCGAAAATCGCCGTGACAATGATTTCGATGAGAAGGCAAATGCAAAGACGACGCCGAGATTCCCGGAGCTGCCCTCCGGGTTGACGAAGTTGGCGACGACCGCTCCCCAACCCATGAATACGAGGAGGAAGGTGCCGATCGCCTCCGCTGTAACTCTCCGAATCACATCCGCGGACATCGCCTATCCCCTTTGACGGAACCGGATGCAACCCATTCCTGAATCCCAACGTTGCGTCTCATTACGCGCTCTCAGGATAGTGCTATTCCACACTGGAAAATACCTTGAACTATGGACTTCCCAACTCGGATTCGAGTTGGTTCAGGGGCAGAAAATCGACGTAAAAGGGCTGCGTTCCACCTGTTGCACAAGATTCGGATACGCAAAACGTGCGTCATAAAACATCAGTTGAATTGTTCGACGCGATCGATCGAATCTCGCAAGCGGCGAGTCCATATCTACATTCTGAAGACGCTGTTAGTGCAGCCAAAGCCTCTGGTCAGGCGATTCTTCGATCCGGGTCTTTTTGGGATTCAGCGCACGGAAGCAGTGGTCTGAGTCGCCCCGACATTGGCCGAGGCGCTGATCAAGATGCCGTTAGGATCACTGACCCGACCGGTACGTAGTCTGCCGAGGAATGTGTGGGGCGGAGTAACTTGTATCGCACCGTTCGCGACCGTCATTTCGTAGGCGGCATCAGCGTCCTCGGTCCAGAGAACGATCTCGGATTGAGGTCCGCCCGGACTGACATCGAGACCATGATCAGTCTGCGCTGCGTCGAAGGTGGAAACCGCGATAACGATGCCATCCAGCTTCAGTTCGACATGTGCCGGGACGCCCTCAGTTGGTACGCGAAACGTCTCCACAAATCCGAGGTAATCGCGGAAAAACCGAACTGACGACTCCACATCCTCGACGAAACAATTGAACAACGGCTGCTTGAACATACGTCGGTATTTCCTCTCGCTGACAGGCGAATTCGCTGCGGACAGGTTTGCCGCTCACTTGTGTGACGAACGATGTGCCCGAAAATCGACAGCATCGATTCGAAAGTGACGATGGACAGGGAGTCAGCCGTAGCGTTCGGTGCGGATGGAGGGCGCGGGGATGCCGTTGGCGATCAAGGCAGTGGTGGCGGGGTCGACGAAATCGTTCGATCCGCAGACGTAGGTCCGGGCCGGGATATGTCCCCAACGCTGAAGGGTTTCCTCGACGAGTCCGGAATCGATGCGTCGGTTGAAATCGGCAGGGCGAGTGGATTGCAGGCGGGTCAGGGTCAACATTATCTGGAGTGCCGAATCGAGCTTCGCGATATCGAGTAGCTCGTCGCGGCAGATCACGTCGTCCCAGGTTCGCGCCGAATAGAGCAGCAGCATCGGAGAGCCCGACTTCGATTCGAGGCGATGCCGCAGAATAGAGATCAGCGGCGCGGCGCCGGAACCGGCAGCGACGAGGAGGACGGGTTGCTCGAACGTCGCCTCCCATATGAAGTGGCCACCGATCGGGCCGCGAATGTCGATAGTATCTCCAGGTTGGACGAACTCGTGGACGTACGGCGATACCTCGCCATCGTCCAGCCGTTCAACGATCAGTTCGAGTTCGTCCGATCCCGGGGCGGAGGCGATCGAATAGCTTCGCTGCGCCTGATATCCATCGGGGGCGGTTAACCGGATATCGACGTGCTGACCTGCCAGGGACCCAGGTATCTCGACCAGCAGGAACAGGCTGATCACGGATGGCGTGCGACGTTCGATCCGGGTGACGATGGCCGGTGTCCAGCGTCGGCCTGGTGAGGTGGAGTCTTTCATCAGTCGCCTGCGTACCGCTCTTCCTGCCACGGGTCTCCGTACATGTGGTAGCCACGGTTCTCCCAGAAACCTGGTTCATCCCGGGAGGTGAACTGGAGCGAGGTGATCCACTTGGCAGATTTCCAGAAGTAGAGATGCGGCACGAAGAGCCGAGCCGGGCCACCGTGCTTGGCTTCGATCTCATCGCCATCGTAACGGAGCGCGACCATCGATTTGCCGCCGGTCAAATCATCCCATGGGACGTTGGTGTCGTAGCCATCGAACGAACGGGCGAGCGTGTATTCGGTGGAAGGTTCGAACCCGGCATCGGCGAGAATGTCGTCGACGAGGACCCCTTCCCATTCGGTGTCGAGCTTGGACCACTTGGTGACGCAGTGAATGTCGCGCGTCATCGTGGTGATGGGCAGGGTATTGAACTCGTCCCAGTTCCACGACTTGATCGGGCGGGGTCCGTTCTTCAGGGTGAAGGTCCACTGCTCGGGAGGGACATGCATCGTTGGCCCGGCAGTGAGGACCGGGAAACCACGTTCCAGATACTGACCCGGCGGGATGCGTTCTGCAATTTCAGGGGCGAGGCGGCGTCCGAAGAATCCACGCGAAACCATGGGTGACATCCTTTCAAAAGGCGCGGACGTTTGGCCGCTGCCTGAAGTTCAAGATGCATTGGTGGCACGGTGTTTGTCAATCGGCATCATCGGGTGTGGGTTTCAAGTATTCACTGGCGGATCTTCGGATCAGTTCGGTCAGGCGATCGATCTGAACGTCGGAGAGTCGCTTGATATAGAGGCAGCCCTTGCCGAGTTTGTGTTTGCCCTTGGTTTCGAGAAGATCTGCATGGGCTTCCCATCCCGATCCGGAGTTGAGATACAGGGTGATCGCCGCCTTGCGTGGAGAGAATCCGGCGATTGGCATGTCACCCTCATGCCCGGTCGCATACGTGTAGTGATGGAATCCGAAGCCGACGATGCTCGGCCCCCACAGCCTGGGAGGTTGACCGGTGATATCGGACATGATCTCGACGAGTTTCCAGGCGTCGGCGCGTTTGACCTCGTCGGGCACGGCGTTGATGAAATCCTCGACGCTGGCATTGGTTTCCGGCGTCTTGTTCTCGGGCATCGATTCCTCCTTGAAGAAAGATGTTCGTTGCACACTAATATCAACTGTCGCAGATTATCCGGTTTCTTCGATGTTGCCTCGTGTGGTGAAGGGTCGATTGCCTGACCAGATCTGCTAGGATGCGGCGACTGGCAACGGTGCATTCGAATAGTGAGACGGGGTTTGCGATGTATCAGGATCTCCACATTTTCGACGTCCACGCGCATTTCCAGATCACTGGCGATGCGACGGCTGGTGGCCGCAATCTGCGGACCCGTGAAACCGGACCGGTCGAGAACCAGCGCGCTGCCGAGCGGTACAGGCAGCGCGAGGCTCGATTGGCGGATACGCGAAACCAGTGGCGTCTCGGATTCGACTTTCCGGAACCGGAACGGGAGATCCCGTCCAGCGAGGTGCAGGCTGAGCGCTGGATCGGTGAGCTCGACAAGTACGGGCTCGACCGGATCGGCTTCGTTACCGGAAGGGACAACGACGAACTGGCACGTGTCGTGAAGATGCATCCCGATCGATTCGTTGGGTACGCCCACCATGACATCACAAGGCCGGATGCAGCGCAGGAACTCGAACGGGCGGTCAAGGAGCTTGGGCTGAAGGGCCTGAAGCAGCTGGCACCGAACATGCCGATCGTCATCAACGATCGGTCGTTGTATCCGGTCTGGGAAGTCTGCGAGCGATTGGGGATTCCGGCACTGATCCACTTCGGGATGCAGGGGGCGGCCGGTGGGATTTCGTATCACCCAAACATGTCGGCGGCGGTTCTGGAACCAGTAGCGCGAGACTTTCCGACAGTCGATTTTATCCTGCCGCATTTAGGGATTCAGCACGTGACCGATCTGCTCTACCTCTGCTGGTCCTGCCCCAATGTGCACATCGATACATCGGGTTCGAATCAATGGGTGCGCTGGATGCCGTACAAGCTGACGCTGGAGGACTTGTTTCAGCGGTTCTACGAAACGATCGGGCCAGAGCGGATTCTGTTCGGGAGTGATTCCTACTGGTTCCCGCGTGGGTTCGCCGTGCGGTATCTGCAGGATCAGTTGCGGATTTGCCGGTTCATGGGCATGTCGCACAAGGAACTGCAACTAATCTTTGGAGGCAATGCCTC
>JBBJOX010000239.1:0-3191 GCA_037724245.1 Thermomicrobiales bacterium
TGTGGCGACCGAAATGTGCTCATCACTGCCTTCGATCGGATAGATTAGATGCCAAAGTGACGATTGTTCGTCGCGATGCTTCACTTCGAGATCGGATATCGCCGTCTGGCAGCGCGGACACCACGAGATCAGGCGTTCGCCACGATAGATCAGACCCTTGTCGTAAAGATGCTTGAAGACAAGGCGGACGGCGCGGGCTGGTCCCGGATCCATCGTGAAGGCGAATCGCGACCAGTCGGTGGAAGCACCAAGCAACTTCATTTGCTCGCGGATACGTGGGCGGTACTCGTTCATGTAGGTCCAGACCCGGTCGACAAAGGCCGCGCGACCGAGATCCTGACGTGTTTTGCCCTCTTTCAGCAGTTCTTTCTCGACAGCCCACTGACCGGCAATCCCTGCGTGATCCGCGCCAGGTAGCCAGAGCGTCGGTTCGCCCTTCATCCGGTGCCAACGCGCCATGATGTCCTCAAGCGCGACGAACAACGCATGACCAACGTGAAGAACGCCAGTCACATTGGGAGGAGGCATGATGATGACGAATGACGGTTTGCCGTTGGCGGCCGCTTCATCGATCGGGGCGAAGAGCCCTTGCTCGTCCCACCAGTCGTAGAGACCGCGTTCGATCGCAGCCGGATCGTAGGTTTTCGCAAAGTTCGCTTCGTCGTAGGTATGGGTGGCGATCGTGCTCATCGAGATTCTCCGTCGATCATTGGCAGGCAACAAAAAGCCCGCCCTGCAACATTTGCCAGGACGGGTCACCCCGCGGTACCACCTTGCTTCGGACATAGTCCGCACTCGAACGCTGTAACGGGCGGACCCGGAATCGCCTACTGGCATCTGCCCATCGACGAACCACCTCACGGGCGACTTTCCATCCCCTGTGCCAATCGCAGCTCTCAGTCGGCGGCTACGAATCCCTGTCCGGCCTCAGTGAATGTACTCCTCCCGATCTCGGGTAGTACCCCTATTATGTCCTGTTTCTCAGGGCATCGCAACCCTAAATCCGGGCACTCTCCACCACTACAATCACCGCCGGGCATCGTGGTAAACTATCAGATGCGATCATGTGTTCGCCTCTGAATGCGGTCTTAAAACTGCCTTAGCAATTCCTCTAGCCGCTCCCCTCCGGTCAGTTCTGTCCCATCGATTTCAATCTATTGAGGAAGGGTCATGCCGCAAATCGATCACATCAGCGTCCGCGGCGCTCGCGAACACAATCTCAAAAATATTAATGTGGACATTCCCCGTAACAAATTCGTCGTTCTGACCGGTCTTTCCGGGTCCGGTAAATCATCGCTCGCCTTCGATACGATCTTTGCCGAAGGCCAGCGGCGTTATGTCGAATCGCTCTCTGCCTATGCCCGGCAGTTTCTCGGGCAGATGGAGAAGCCGGACATCGATCATATCGATGGCCTTTCACCGGCGATTTCGATCGATCAGAAGGGAACCAGTCGAAATCCACGCTCAACCGTCGGCACGGTAACCGAGATTTTCGATTACATGCGGTTGCTTTTTGCGCGAATCGGGCATCCTCATTGTCCGAATTGCGGGCAGCCGATTACTCGACAATCCGTACAGCAAATGGCTGATCAAATTCAGGATTTGCCGGATTCGACCCGGATCATGGTCCTTGGTCCTGTCATCCGAGATCGCAAGGGTGAACACGTTGGCGTGCTGGATGAAATCCGGCGTCAGGGATTCGTTCGGGTGCGGATCGATGGTCAGGTCCGGGAAATGGACGAAACCATCACGCTGGCGAAAACAAAAAAGCACACGATCGAAGTGATCGTGGATCGGCTTGTCATCCACAATGAACAGGATATCGACGATGCCGATCATCATCCGGATCGCGTCCGCCTGATCGATTCACTCGAAGTTGCCCTGCGCATGTCGAGCGGTATCGCGATGGTGCAGATTGTGGACGGGGAGGAAATGACCTTCTCGGAACAGTTCGCATGCCCTCACTGCGGAATCAGTTTCGGCGAGCTGGAGCCACGAAACTTTTCCTTCAATGCTCCCCAGGGTGCCTGCCCGGAATGTTCTGGCCTCGGCACGACCATGGAGTTTGATCCTGAACTGGTGATGCCAAACCGGTCGCTCTCCGTGGCACAAGGTGCGATCGTCCCGTTCATGCGCAGCGGTATGGAATCGGCCAAGTGGTTCGCCGCACTGTTCGAAGCGGTTGCCGAGCACTATGACTTTTCACTCCGCGAACCGATTCGCAAACTTGCTCCCGAAGCAATCGACATCCTGATGTATGGCAGCAAGGGTGAAACGGTCAAGGCAACGTACGCCTCCAAGAGTGGACGGAAGCGCACCTACGATGTAGTTTGGGAAGGTGTCGTCCCGAATCTGAAGCGCCGATACGGACAAACTGACTCCGACAACGTGCGCGAGGATATCGAGCGATTCATGGCGCAGCGGCAGTGCCCGACCTGCAAGGGTGCCCGACTCCGTCCTGAAATATTGGCAGTGACCATTCACCAAAAGAATATCGTCGATGTCTCACGACTCCCGATTCGCCAGGCTCAGACTTATTTCCGGGAGCTGAATTTTGATCCCACGACCGAGCGGGAACAAGCTGTCCTTTCGAATCGGGAGTTTCTGATTGCGCGTCAGGTGCTCAAGGAAATCAACGAGCGACTTGGGTTCCTCGTCGATGTCGGCCTCGACTATCTGACACTGGAACGCTCGGCGAACACGCTCTCCGGCGGAGAAGCGCAGCGGATTCGCCTGGCTACTCAAATCGGATCGAGTCTGATGGGTGTGCTCTACATCCTCGACGAACCGAGCATCGGTCTCCATCAGCGTGACAACGCCCGGCTGATCAAGACACTCGAACGTCTCCGCGATATCGGCAATACATTGATCGTTGTCGAACACGACGAAGATACGATGCGGGCCGCCGACTGGATTGTCGACATCGGGCCCGGTGCCGGTGAGCACGGCGGATACCTTGTCGCCGAAGGCCCGATGGACGTCATCGCCGAAACTAAAGGATCGATCACCGGCGATTTCCTGAGTGGCCGTCGGTCGATCGCAATTCCGAGTCGCCGGCGCCCCGGTAACGGAAAAATCATCCAGCTTCAGGGTGCCCAGGAAAACAATCTGCAGAACGTGACCGTCGACTTCCCGCTTGGAACATTCACCTGCGTCACTGGAGTCTCGGGATCGGGCAAGAGTTCGCTGAT
>JBBJOX010000239.1:3201-4820 GCA_037724245.1 Thermomicrobiales bacterium
ACACCCTGTACCGACGTCTCAGCCAGGAACTCCACGGCTCAAAGGCAAAGCCAGGACTCCATGATGGGATGGAAGGAATACATCATCTCGATAAAGTCATCGAGATCGATCAGGGGCCGATTGGCCGGACACCACGATCGAACCCGGCGACGTATACCGGACTGTTCACACCGGTGCGTGAGCTGTTCGCCTCCCTGCCCGAATCCAAAGCACGCGGATACATGGCGGGCCGGTTCTCGTTCAACGTCAAGGGTGGTCGCTGTGAAGCCTGCAAGGGCGAAGGCATCATCCAGATCGAAATGAACTTTCTGCCAGACGTGTTCGTTCCATGCGAGGTCTGCCATGGTGCACGTTATAACCGTGAGGCTCTGGAGATTCTGTACAAGGGTAAGTCAATCTCTGATGTACTCAATATGACCGTGGCGGAGGCCAACGTCTTCTTCGAGAATGTGCCGTCGATCAACAACAAACTTCAGACGTTGTTCGACGTCGGTCTCGGTTACATCAAGCTCGGTCAACCCGCGACGCAGCTCTCTGGTGGTGAAGCACAACGGATCAAGCTCTCGGGCGAGCTCTCCCGTCGAGCCACCGGTCGCACGATGTACATCCTCGATGAACCGACGACCGGGCTTCACTTCGCCGATATCGAACGATTGCTCATCGTATTGCAGCGATTGGCTGATGGCGGAAACACTGTGCTCGTGATCGAACACAACCTCGATGTGATCAAATCGGCAGACTGGATCATCGATCTTGGTCCAGAGGGTGGCAGCGGTGGTGGCCTGGTAATTGCCGAGGGCACGCCGGAACAGGTGATCCACAATGGGAAGTCGTTCACTGGCGAGTACCTTCGACCGCTTCTGGAAGAGGTCGCAATCGCTGCCGATTAGTCTCGGCGGCGATCTGCTTGTGCACGGCCGAGGGGCAGTCGGCTTCGCAATCGTTTAGCATCTCCACGTTGTCCGCAAAAAATCGGCGTGATAGTATCGCCACAGGAACGTTCGCTCGGTTGCATCCGGTCCCTGGTGCGAAGGTCTACCGCGGCAACCCTGATCCGAGGATGTCGGCAGGGTGAATAACGCCGTACTGGTTTTGAATCAGAACTACGAACCGCTGAACGTGTGCAATGTCCGACGGGCACTTGTACTGGTGATTGGCGGGAAGGCCGAAATTCTGGAAGCCAACCCTCGTGGACTCGCCAGTCCAACGACTGTATTTCCGTCGCCCTCCGTGATTCGCCTGATGTACATGATCCGACGTCCGCGACCACGAGTGAAACTCACCCGCCGCGAGATTTTCATCCGCGATGGTTTCACCTGTCAGTACTGTGGGCGGCAGGGCCACGAACTCACGATCGATCATATCGTTCCCCGGTCCCGTGGCGGTCCCCATGCATGGGATAACGTGGTGGCATCGTGCAAATCGTGCAATCACCATAAGGGTGGCAAGAGCGTCGCCGAGGCCCGAATGGCCTTGCGCAATCAACCGCACGAACCTCGACCCGGTGCTTACTACACGATCGAGCGGCGTCTGGACTTCGCAATTCAGGACGATTGGCAGAAATTCCTGCCCGGAATCACACCATCTCCAAGCCTGCGAAAAATGAGTTCCCGCTCTAC
>JBBJOX010000240.1:0-4504 GCA_037724245.1 Thermomicrobiales bacterium
ACTGCGCACCAACTCGTCGATCGGGCAGGCGGTGAACGCAACGGCCTTGCCACAGCTGGAACAGACAAGATGATGGCGATGGCCGACCGTGTCACAGATGTAGGCGGGGTGGCCGTCTGCCTGAATGATGCGTTTCAGCACATCAATCGCCGCGAGGATTTCCAGGGTTCTGTAGACCGTGGCTCGTCCGATAATCTGGCCCAGATCGAGGTCGCGCACATCGGCGACCAGTTGCTCTGCAGTGAACGGGCGGCGGTACCGGAGAAGCGTATCGATCACGGTGCGCCGGGGAGTGGTCAACCGGTAGCCATGCTGCCCAAGGACTTTCTCGATTTCCTCACGTGAAATCGGTGATCCGGCAGTTTCTGTAGTGGTGGTGGGAACGTCCTGAGTTGTCATGAACGAAATGGTATCACGCCCGATGATGCAACCAAGCCGGGTATCATAACGTTGCACAGAGTGTATTTTGCTGCCAGCGAATTCGTGTGTTGGGATGCAACGTTTCAGCCGCCATTGAGGATGACTTCAAGCCGTGACGTCTTTGAACTCTCGAACCGATCGTCTTCTTCGCGGGCTCGCTCCTGGCCGACTGGTTCTGGCTGTGTTCGCGCTGCTGCTGATCCTTGCAACGGCGCTCGGCATGCTTCGTCCTGCAGGATCGGTTGCTGCCAACAGTGTGGTCTGGAAGCAGTACGACGTTTCGATCACCGTCAATGATGACGGATCGATGACCATCCTCGAGGATCAGATCGTCGAGTTCTCCGGTCGATTCAGCCACGGCTTTGCCTCGATTCCTCTGAGCAGACTCGAGGATCTCGAGAATGTCGAGGTCAGTCTCGGCAACAGTGCGTCCTCCCTTGAACCGGCAGAGTATGTTCGTCAATCGCGCTACGACCAGGATCCGGGAACGTTCACCTATTACACGCTCGACGGTAATCTCGAGCTCGATTATGGATTCGATCCGACTGATTCGTTCGGCACGGATGATCGTTACATTCAGATCACTTACGATGTCATTGGTGGACTCAGATCATATCCAAATCTCCAACCGCCGAATCAGCAGGTGTGGTGGATTGCGATCAGCGATCTTGTGACGCAAGTTGCCCCGATCGAGAATTCGACGGTGACCGTGACCTTGCCGGAAACAGTCGACCCGGCGCAACTCATCATCGAACCCCAAGATGGCACGATCAGCGGTGACACAATTACGTGGACGAAATCCGGTTTGTCCAAAGGCGATGACTTCGAAGTTCGTACGCAGTTCCCGATCCTGACCAGTGCTGTCGCGCCGGCCTGGCAAGTGCAGGACGATCAGCTTCGACAGGAACGCGAGGAAAAGGAAGAGCGACAGGCCATTGCCGGGACATTCCTCTTCGCTGCTGGTCTGCTCCTGTTCGTGGTCGGTGGCATCGTGATCTCCGGGCTCTGGTATGTGCGCGGTCGCGATCCACATGTCGGTCTGGTCGCGGAGTATTTGGCGGAACCGCCCGATGATCTGGGGCCCGGTGCGGCCGGAGCGCTGATCGACGAATACGTGCAAGTTCGCGATGTGGTGGCGACGGTTGTCGATCTGATCAATCGCGGTGTGATCGAGCTCGTGGCTCCGGGGAAGTCCGATGAGAGTCCGCCGAAGCAATCCGAAGGAACGACGCTGCACCTGAAGTCCCATTCGGAATCGCTGCGCCCGCATGAGCTGAAGCTGCTCGAGGCGATCTTCCCGGGCAAGGCTCAAACGTCGACATTGGCTTCAGTCCAGAACACATTTACCGGCTTTTCAGAACAGATCAACGATGCGATTTACCAGAGGTTGGTCGATCACAAATACTTCAGTCAGTCGCCGGAAACAACGCGCGACCGATGGAAGAAAGTCTTCAGGTTGATTCCGGTTGTCGGTATCGTCGTCGCCATCCTGATCGTGATTCTGGCCGGTGGCTATTCGAACTGGATATTCTTTCCGATCGGGACGGCGTTCATTCTTGCCTTCCTCTCACGGAGCCTCTCCAATTCCATGCCAAAGAAAACGCGTGAAGGGGCCGAGGCAGCCGCCAAGTGGAACGCCTTCCGCCAGTACCTCGACGATATCGAAAAGCGGGAGAACCTCGAGGAGTCGACCGCGATCTTCCAGAAGTACATTGCATACGCAGTTGCATTCGGACTCGAACATGCCTGGGTCGAGAAGTTCACGAGTGTCGATACCCCTGTTCCAGATTGGTGGGCCCCGGTTTTCGTTCCTTCGACTGGACGGTCCCTTTCCGATCAACGGCGGGCGTATCCTCGCCGAACCTATCGCCGGGCCGGGATGCCGGCTGGTGGCGACTGGGTCTTCGGTGAATCGTCTGGCGGACGAGGCGGGTTCGATCTCGATCTGCCCGATCTGCAGGATACGAGTGACAAGGCTGGACGCGGTTTGCAATCGGCGAGTTCCGGGTTCTTCGATATGCTCGGCACTGCTGCTGAAGCCATGGCCGAATCTTCGAAGAGTTCCGGGGGCGGTCGTCGCGGCAGCTTCGGTTCCAGTCGCGGTGGTGGATTCTCCGGTGGTGGGAGTCGCGGCGGTGGCGGCGGTGGCGGCGGGCGCGGATTTGGATGATCTTAAATGAGTAGCGGTACCGCATTTCTCCATCTCATCTTTATCGCGGCCATGCTGTTGCTGATCACTGGCGGCACCGTCGGCCTGCTGATGCTCTGGTACATCCGGGGTCGTGATCCGCACGTCGGAAAATCGGTGGAGTATATCGAGCATCCGCCCGACGATTTGCCGCCAGGTGCGGCCGGTACGCTGATCGATGAACATGCGCAGCATCAGGATGTTGTGGCCACGCTGCTCGGCCTCGGCCGCCACGGTGCGGTGACGATTCAGGAAGTTGGGCAGACGGAACAGGCGAAGGATCGCTTCGTCGCCCATGACTACGAGATCACCGTTGTCGATGCATCCAGGGTCGAGTCAGCTGTCGAGAACAGACTGCTGAAGGTGATTTTTCCGGGTGAAACAGCGCCTGGAACATCGACCCTGCTGAGTGAGGTTCGGCAGCGCTTCCGCTCGGCCGAACCGGAGATTCGCGACGCTTTGTACCAGGAAATGGTCGATCGTAAGTATTTCTCCGTCTCTCCTGCGGCGACGCGGATGCGCTGGAGAAAAGGTGCCTGGATCGGCTTGGTCGCCTCGGTCATCATCGGTCTGTTCCTGACCATTCGTGTCGATCCGTTCGCGATTCTGGCGACGATTGCTGCGGTCATCCTCTTTGTTGCCCTGATTCGGATGAGCCGGGTGATGCCGCAGAAAACACGGATTGGAGCAGAGGCAGCCGAAAACTGGCGCGCCTTCAAGCGGTACCTCCAGTCGATCGACAAACACGAAAATCTCAAGGAAGCGTCCGATCTGTTCGATCGCTATTTCGCCTATGCGGTGGCCTTTGGCCTGCAGGCGAAGTGGGTAGGCGCCTTCGCGAGGGCAGGCGCCCGAAATCCATCGTGGTTTTCACCAGCCGGAGGTTTCGGAGGTGAGCGCGGCGAGGGTGTTGGCGACGCAATTGGAGATGCCATTTTCTGGGGTCATATGACCGGACACATGGGCGGCGGTAGCGGTGGCGGCGGTGGCAACGTCGATCTCCCAAACGTCGACTTGCCGAATATGAATATGCCGGACATCGGTGGTGTCGATCTTCAGGGTATGTCCGATCTGGCCGGCGGTGGATTTCAGGGCGCGAGCGACGGTCTTGGAGGCTTGCTTGAATCGGCCGGTTCCATCTTCGATTCGATCGATTTCGATATCTTCAACTGATCGACCGGTCGCGTAGACTTTGGCCAGTGTCAGTACGCGACGACTCACTTACCGAACTACCATGAAAGCTGTGCATGTCATCCCCGAACGTCATTCCTTTTGCACCCGGTCAGGTACCCTGCACCTACCATCCGAAAACCCAGACCGGGTTGCGCTGTTCGCGGTGCGGTAAGCCGATTTGCCCGGAGTGCATGGTGCGGACACCGGTGGGCAGCCGATGCCCGGATTGTGCCGGCGTGCGTGGTTTGCCGAGCTACGGCACACCGGCGGCGACCCTGATCCGGGCGACTGGCGGCGGACTGCTGGTGGCTCTGGTGACGGCGGTGCTCTGGCGCGAGGGATCGAGCTGGGGGTTTTACCTGGCGCTGATTCTCGGCTTCGGAACAGTTGAGCTCATGGCCAAGATCGCCAGGTACAAGCGTGGAGCAGACCTGCAGGTGGCGGCTTTCGCCGTGATCACGGTTGGTCTCGTTCTGAGCAGGGTACTGCTGGCCCAGAAACTTGGCATTACTCTGGAAGATCTCAATAGTCTTAGCGGCGCAATCCGCACGCCGGAAGCCGTTCGCGAGTTCGGTGGATATCCAACCGTGACGTACGCGCTCAAGCTGAGATTCGTTCCGGACATCCTTTTCGCCGCGATGCCGTACGCGATAGCCTGGTATCGCTTCCGCTGAGTGAACTGTTCCTCATTTGTCAGCCAGCGAGGCTTGTGATCCGCTGGAT
>JBBJOX010000240.1:4514-4793 GCA_037724245.1 Thermomicrobiales bacterium
AATGAAGTCGTCATTTTCGGCCTGCGAAGAATCAGCGGCCCGCCGGATCCCTGGTGATGATGGAGTTTGGGTGCCGGTCGCTGATCCTTTCTGCCTCAGGATGGCCGAGCAACTGATCGTCATCGTGGGCGTGTGGTTCATCACCTTATCTTCATGTCGATCGGGAGAGCGAGTCAGGTCGATGTGCGCTGGCCGACGCGGGATTCGGCCAGGCGGTGGGCCTCGTCCCAGACGACCCGGACCGGCAGGTCGTTGGCGCGAGCGATCGTTGCGCAATCT
>JBBJOX010000241.1:0-4789 GCA_037724245.1 Thermomicrobiales bacterium
GTGATCTTGGAGAGCGCTTCGAACCCGAGATCGGAATGGGTGGTCCAGAAGACGACGCGAGTGGCATCGGCTGTTGGCGTGACGAGCGGATTATCAACGGCCGGAGTTCCCTGGGCGGCGACGCCTCGAAGTCCGGCAGTTGCAGCTACCGCACCAATACCCGCTGCGGCTGCGCCCTTGAGCACACCCCGGCGGTCAATCTGCTTGTTCGCAAACTGCGAATCATCGTTTCCTACGGTACTGGACATTTCTGCCTCCTGAACGACTCGGAACACATGGCTTCCATGCGCCGGTCAAATCGAAACCGCGCATGCGGTTCCGAAGATCTAGAAAGAGTCCCTTGGCATGGCAACTTCCGCATGGCGTACGTGAATCGGGCCGGATCACCGTGCGAACACGGAATGCAGTTCGTCCCGATTCGTGTGGACGATGCGTGGATTGTTGATGCTGACTGAACGTTAGTGCGCAGCCATGGTGATGTCAAGCAGAACGCTTACCGATTTCATGATGGTTTGCCAGTGTTAACGGGACTTGCGACCCTGCCCCCTGGTTCGGTAAGGTGCGCAGGCTGGCATGGTCTTCGCCAACCGATTTCGAGTCACCGATAGTGGGGTGCAATGCCAATTGTTCACTTCGACAAGGTCACTGTCTGGACGCCGGAACGGAAGCTGATTCTCGACGACATTTCGTGGTCGGCAGCGGCTGGCGAGCACTGGGTGATCCTTGGTCCGAACGGCGCCGGGAAAACCACCATGCTCTCGATTGTCGGGGCTGAACGACACCCAAGTCAGGGCACGGCGACGGTGCTCGGCGAGACGCTGGGTCGGGTCGATATGCGCGCCTTGCGCGGTCGAATCGGGCGTGTCGATCCCAATCAGCGGATGCTCGATTGGGTGACGGGATCCGAAGCGGTGCTGACGGGTTTGACCGGGACGATCTGGCCACGCTGGCAGGATTGGGGCGATGCCGAATTCGAGCGATCGCTAAACCTGCTGAAACTGATGGGATGCGAGGAGTATGCAACGCGCGAGGTGGGAACACTTTCGGCGGGAGAACGCCAGCGAATCCGAATTGCCCGGGCGTTGATTTCCGATCCAGATCTGCTGCTGCTGGACGAACCAGCGACCGGGCTCGATTTCCCGGCGCGTGAAGCGCTGTTGCGCGCAATCGATGAGCTCGCAGAACGTCGACCCGAACTGCCGACCGTGATGGTGTCGCATCATCTTGAAGATCTGCCAACCAGTGTGACGCATGTTCTGTTGATGCGCGATGGAAGGGTGTTGGCGACTGGTGCTGTGGATGCGATGCTCACGAGTGAGCATGTTTCGGCGTGCTTCGGTTTCCCGGTTGATGTTCATCGCTTCGATGAACGCTGGACGGCTCGAGCTTCTGCCGGCTGGACGATGAACGACCGCTGACGATGGAATGGATGAGACGATGAGTGACTATGCGTTTGATACGGTGATCAGCGGCGGCGAGGTTGTCGATCCGGGTTCCGGCGCCATTGGCAAATTCGATGTAGGCATTCTCAATGGGCGGATCGCCGCAGTCTCCCCCCAGCTCGATGCCACGACAGCACGTCGCCGGATCGATGCGACAGGCAAGATTGTCACTGCTGGCCTGGTCGATTTACACACGCATGTTTATTGGGGAGCGTCGTTCTGGGGAATCGAAGCCGATCCAGTTGCAGCGCGGACGGGTGTGACGACCTGGATCGATGTCGGAACAGCCGGAAGTTACAGCTTTCCGGGGTTCCGCGAGTGGATCGTTGGCGGCAGTCGATCGCGCATCTACTCGATGCTCAATCTTTCGTCGATCGGGTTGATCGCACCGACCTGGGAACTGGCGAATCCCGACTACTGGGATGTCGGCCTGGCGACGGAAGTCGTTGAGCGCAACCGCGATGTGATCCTCGGGATCAAGGTACGGATCGACAGGAACACGTGTCGTGGTGTCGGTATCGAGCCGATGAAGCGGGCACGGGAGCTGGCCGATCGGGTCGGATTGCCGCTGATGACGCACATCGGTACGGCGCCACCGACAATCGACGAACTTATTCCTTACCTGCGACCGGGCGACATTCTGACGCATTGCTTCACCTGGCAGGACATGGGGATTCTTGGCGACGATGGCAAGGTGCTCCCGGAAATCGCGCAGCTGCAACGCGATGGGCTGGTTCTGGATGTCGGTCACGGGACAGGGTCCTTCGGTTTCAATGTTGCCGAGGCAATGCTGGCCGATGGGATTCTGCCAGATTGCATTTCCACAGACATTCACCAGATGGCAGCGCAGGGTCCAATGTTCGATATGCCAACGACCTTGTCCAAATTTCTGGCGCTGGGAATGTCGCTGCCCGACGTGATCGAACGGGCGACGGTTCGTCCGGCGCGGGCGGTAGGTCTCGATCATCTCGGCACGCTGGCGGTCGATTCTCCGGCCGATGTCGCGATTTTCCGACTGGATGATGGTGAGTTTTCCTTTTACGACGTGCGGATGCACGAGCGAGACGGGAATCGCCAACTCGTTAACGAATTGACGATGATTGACGGTCGGGAAATGCCGAAACTGCCGGAACGGGAGCCTCACTTCTGGGCCAAGCTGCCAGAAGGTCAGCAACCAATTCACTTCGTTCCGGGTCCGGGCAAGAAAGTCGGCACGTCCTCCTAACCGGTCAATGTGGACGTTGGCAGAGACAAGCTCTGCACCTGCCGATGAAAAATCTTGCTTTGAGGGATACGACATGACGTGGACGCACGAACTGGAGAAGAATCCAGAGATCAAGTTCGGGTTCTATTTGCGCCCGTCGGTCGAGGTTTGCCAGTCGCAGGCGATGGTGCACGATCTGCTGAAGCGCCAGTACGGTCTCGTGGCCGGTGGGGTGTTTATGCCACACGCAACGATCAAGGGATTCTTCCGCTCGGATGCGTCGCTCGTCGAGATCAATGCGGCATTCGACCGCGCTGTGGTGGGTCACTCGGCGATTCCAATTGTGAACAATGGTGTGATGGCGTCGGGTCGGCGTGGCCTCGCGCTGAATGTGCATCAGAACGAGTTCGGCAGGACCAATCCGAAGCTTCAGGCATTGCATGTTTCGGTGATGGACGAAATCGAATTGCTGATCCACCCAGATTGCCATTTCTCAGCAGGTGAAGGCGTGCGCGATGAGTTTTTCGCGCACCTGACGCTGGCGATGCGGGACATTCCGGACTTCGCGATCGAGGAGATCCACGAATTCGTCAGGGCGCTCGAACCGCTCGGTCCGCCTCGATTTTATGCCGAGTACTTCCACTTGTTCGCATTTCAAAGCGATGCCTGGGACGGCGAATGGTGGCACACACTGGAATGGACTTTGCTCAACACCTGGAAGCTGCCACTTCAGGTCGATAATTCGGGAACCTGGACCATGCTTCACGGCAAATGGCAGACCAAATCGTTCACCAATGAGTGAAGCTGGCGATTATGATTCAGGTCGATCGTGAATCGTTCGTCGGGCCCAAACCACCATGAGCAACAATCAACCTATTGGCATGTTCGATTCTGGCGTCGGTGGACTCAGCGTCCTCGCAGAATTGCACGCGCTTCGCCCGACTGAAACGATCCTGTATTACGCCGACAATGCGTACTGTCCCTATGGCCTTCGCCCGCCCGAGGAAATTCGGGAACGCTCGGTCGCGATCGCGCGCCTCCTCGTCGAGCAGGGTGCGAAAGCGATCGTCGTCGCTTGCAACACGGCCTCGGCTATGGCTATCGATCATGTTCGGCAGCAGGTTCCGGGCGTTCCGTTCATTGGTCTCGAACCAGCGGTCAAGCCGGGTGTGGCGATGACGAAATCGAAGAACATCGGGGTGCTGGCCACTCCGCGAACAGTCTCCGGGGAACGTCTCCGCTGGCTGATCGAGACACACGGCGGGGACGTCAAGGTCCATTCCGTCGCCGCGGCCGGTCTGGTGGAACTGGTCGAGGCGGGCATCCTTTCCGGCCCGAGGGTCGATGCCGCGCTGCGCCCCTTCCTCGATCCGATGATCGGCGCCGGGGTCGATGTGGTGGTGCTGGGATGCACGCACTACCCGTATCTGCGTTCGGCGATTCAGGCTTACGTCGGACCGGAAGTTGCCGTGATCGACAGCGGAACGGCGATCGCACGGCGCACCCAATCTGTGCTCGATGTAGCTGGATTGCTTTCGGCTTCGTTCGAACCAGGCACGTGGTCGATACAAACAAGTGGCGATGTCGCGGAAGTCGGTCCCGTTGCAGAACTCCTGACCGGCGGACCGGTCGCGATTTTGCATCGCGACCCAAAGGCCCGGACGGATTAGCTGACTCGGGCCGAGGCGTCGATGATGTCCGGACTCACAAGCGGGAGTTTCGGAAAGGATCGCTCGTGGGCGTCCTGCAAATCGTCTGCCTGATTGAAATCGAGCATGATCGCGGCCTGAATTACTTCATCCATGTTGGAAACGAAGATGAACTCCATCTGGGCCCGAATATTGTCTGGCAGTTCATTCAGTTCCCGCTCGTTGCCGATTGGCGCAATCATCCGGCGGAGCCCATGGCGGTGCGCCGCCAGTGCCTTGTCGCGGAATCCACCGATCGGAAGCACGCGACCGCGCAGCGTGATTTCGCCTGTCATCGCGGTGTCGTTTCGCACAGGTTGTCGGGTCAGCGCACTGATCAGCGCCGTCGCCATGGTGATTCCTGCAGACGGACCTTCCTTCGGCATCGCGCCTTCGGAGAGGTGGACATGAACATCCGTCTTCTCCTGGAAGTCGCGATCGATGCGCAGTTCCTC
>JBBJOX010000242.1:0-4786 GCA_037724245.1 Thermomicrobiales bacterium
CGAAAGATCGTGCGTGATGAAGACGATCGCCATGCCTTCGCGGTCCCGCCGATCGAGGAGTTGATTCAGGATATCGGCGCGGACCGAGACATCGAGCATCGAAACCGGTTCGTCGGCAACGAGGAAGTCTGGTTCGAGCAGCATGGCGCGCGCGGTCGCGATGCGCTGGGACTGGTCACCGGAAAGTTCGTGTGGATACCGCGACAGAAAATCCCTGGCCGGAGTCAATCCGCAGTTCTCGAGCGTTTCGACGATGCGGGCTTCGCGCTTGGCCGTGGTTCCGATGCCGTGGATGCGCAAGGCCCGAGTCAGCGACGAACCAATCGTCTACCGCGGATCGAATGCCTCGAATGGATTCTGGACGATGATCTGGGCACGACGGCGGAATTGTTTCAGAGCGTCGCCCTAAACCCAGGTGACCCTTTAGTCTCCTTCATTTCCGCCACATCAATCATGAGCTGCTCTTGCTGCTTCACATCAGCAATCTGGTTGAGTGCCGCAAGAATGTCATCGAACAGCTGTGATGTGCCCTCCTGCGTGAGAGACACATTTACTGACGCATCTACTGAACTGTTGTTGCCCCTGGGGTTGGGACCGGTGAGGTAGTAGTTGTTGGAAGGACTCGGGGAATCGCGCGGGATCGCAGTTTCCTTACGTATCTGCATACTAAAGTGCGCTGGATTGCCGTGGAAGTCCTCATGATAACCGGTATCAAGCACCAGATAGCGCTCGACAATCCCTCCGGGGCGCAGCCGCTCGATAATGTCTCCCTCTTCGATCGGCAAGGAAACGTCAGTCACCATGATGCTTTCGCGCTGGATGCTCGCCTTGATGGCTTCGGTTCGAGTACCAACCAATTTTATCAGGCAACCGTGTCTCGCATCATTTCGTCGAACACTTTTATCCTCCTCATTGACGTGTAATTTCCTTCTTCACTGTGAACCAAGCCTCACTCTTAGCCAAAGGTACAAAGGCATAACTAAGTGAATTTTGTTCAGCTTTAATCCAAAGTAACAAGTAGATCTTTGCGCACGTGTTCTGGCCCGGGAATGTCTTCAGGGTTCTCTAAGAAGTACTGCCTCGCACTCTCCCTCAGGTGTCTCATATCTGGCTGCCTCCGCAGCCTTTATGAGTAACTTCCGCAGATGCATCACGCAAATACAGAAGAAGTGCACAGCAACCTCTTGAACGCCGGAGTTTTCGTGAGCTACCAGTTGATGTTTAGCATATTCTTCGAGATCCTCACGCCGAGTAGGAAAGGGCATAGACTTGGCCTGATGGATCAATTGTGCATTTCTGTCACAGTGGGAATATTCAAGTAGCAGACCATCACATTGCTGGTCGTGACTTCGAGCTAACTGTTGGTGATGTTGATCAATCATGATCCGGTTCCGCGGGCCGGCATCGTGAGCATCTGTTGCTCACGATCATCGACACGCTCAAGGCTGGTAATGTCGGGATACTCGGAGGCGAGACGGGCGAAATCGGCATTCAGTTCGTCGACAGTGAGAAACCGTTCCATCTCCGGAACGGCCGATGTGTAGCTTCGAATATCCACGATGTCCTCCGGGAGCACGATACGGACCGAACGCCGTGGATGTCTTGTACACGCCGGTTCAGCGTCTCGCAACCTGCCCGTGCGCGAACCGGTGCTAAAACTCGATTCGAGGGGCTGCTTCGCTGAGACGCGCCGGCGAAACGGGAATTGACCAGATTGCCTCGATTTCATTCGCCAGATCACGGAGCAGCGCATCGACATCGGAATCGGCGCTGCCGTGCATGGCTTCAGTGACGATCAGCACACGGGAGGTTGTCGGCTGAATGGCCGAGAGTCCACTTTGCCGATTCGTCCAGCGTCGCGCATGAGATTGATTGGCGGCGTCGACGAAGGTGACTTCGCGGGGATCGGGATGCTCGATATCGCCACCGAAGGTTTGGTAGCGCTCATCGCCGGTCGCGTAACGAACAGTTAGTCCCTCGGCGATTTGATCGAGATCCAGTGCCGCAACGGGGATGGCCCGGGCAACCGAGATGGCGTTGCAGATATCGATCAAGGGGTGGATCTGCGGCAGGTTACCTTCCTTGCGCAGTCGGCGCAGCAGGGATTCGGAGGCGCAGCGGTATTGCGTCGGTTTCAGACCCATCGTGGAGAAGGTCCGGCGCCAGGACTGGATTTCCGGGAACTCCGATTCGGTTCCGACAGCTGCCAAACGTTGCTGAGCCGCGAGCAGATACGGTGCCGCATTCGCGGTGCTATCGACGTCCTTGCGGATACCGTTAACGACGATGGCTCCGGCGTGCAGGTCGCGATAATCTCGCCAGATGTCGGGGGCATGTTCGAAGTACATCGGCTATTTCCCGGTCAGCGCCAGTTTGGCACTGAGCGCGACGAAGGATGCGGCAAAACTGCGTCGCATCCAGACCATGATCCCGGGTTTGGCCACGATGTGCGTCCTAACCGCTGCGGCGAAAACGCCATAGCCAACGAAGACGACGAATGTCAGAAGCATGAAGATCGCACTCAGTTCCAGCATCTGGGGCACGGCACTGGCCTGACCAGGTGTGACGAACTGAGGCAGAAATGCGAAGAAGAAGATCGTCAGCTTCGGATTCAGAATATTGATCAGGACCCCGGAAGACAGCACTCGCCAGGCTGAACGCGGCGATCGATCTTCCTCGACCGACAACCCGCCCTTTTCCTTCCAGGTCGACCAGGCCATGTAGAGCAGATAGAGGACACCGAGGTACTTTATTGTATGGAAGGCGACTGCACTGGTGTGGAGGATGGCGGCGACTCCGGTGATTGCTGCAACCATGTGCGGAATTACCCCTAACGTGCAGGCAAATGCAGCCAGAATACTTGCCCGTGCGCCACGCGACAGCCCGGCAGCAAGGGTGTAGATCGCCCCGGTGCCGGGAGTGATGACGATGATCAGTGTGGTGATCAGGAACTCGACACTCAACACGGCACTCCTGTTTGGCTTCATGCATCTGGACGTTACGATAGTATCGATACTATCCGATTCGCTCTGGAAAATATCCGCCGAATGGCGGGCGGTTCCAGCCCCGAACGTGTCCTGTGCGATAGGATGCCATCACAGGCTCGCTCTGGATCCTCCCTCTGAAACGTTGCAGGAGTATTGGTTGTGAAATCGTCCGTCCGCGTGCTCGTGGTCCTGATCGCCTTCTGTGGTCTGGCGGCGTGGGCAGACTCAGATTCAAAGATGCTGGCCCAGGAAAGTACGCCGGTTCTCGGGACTCCAGTTCCGGATCAGCCAATCGAGACCGGGGCCAACCAGTGGTACGTCAATGATACGCAAATGACGTTTGCTGCTCTCGGCTACTACGATAGAACCGTAACATCTCCGGAAGCGATGCTCGATCTGTACCTGCCGCTGCCTCCGGGGACGTTCCCGGTGGACTACACCGGTCTCGTTCTGAATATCAGCCATTCCCCGCTGCTGGATCCGGATGTTTCGACGATGACGGTCTACGCCAACGATACGGCGCTGACGAGTGTTTTTCTGGATGAATCGAATCAGGCGGGCTCGGCTCTGGAAGTCGCACTGCCGGTCGGCAGTGTCGGAATCGATGGATACGAGATCAGGATCGAATTTTCACTTCGTCTGACCGGAGAATCCTGCGAACCGGTCGCGAATCAGGCATTGTGGGCCACCGTACATGGCGATTCAATGTTCGATGCTACCCGGCGGCACGACGAAGGGACGGCCGATCTTTCGACAATAAGCGACCAGTTCGTCGATCTGGCGGAACCGATCACGATCGTGCTGCCGGCGGCTCCGACCGCAGCGGAATTTGAAACGGCCGGAGTGGTGGCCTTTCAGATTGGGCGATGGAATGCCAACGATGCGGACTTCCCGAGCATTGTCTACGCCAGCGTTGCCGATGGGCTGGTGACCGGTCCTTCCATCTACTTGGGTACGGGTTCCGGTTTGGCCGACCCGCGTTCGTGGACCGGTTTGATTTGGGATGGTTCAAACTACTCGAAAGACGGGGAGACCGTAAACCCGGATCATGGCGTACTGGCGCTGGTTCAGGATCCGAATCCGGTCCTGCATGTGAGTGGGATGACCGATCTGGCGTTGGCCCGGTCGGTCGCGATGCTGACGAAGGATGCCGCAGCGGCCACGTTGCGGGGACCTCTCGTTTTTGCGACCGATCAGGTTTCGCTCGAGGGCGAGGGACCAACTGCCTGGACAGGATCGGAGACGACATTTGGTGATCTTGGCATTGATGAGCAGGAAGTCCGTGGCGCTGGTGATCACACTCTGGATCTGGTGGTTCGGAGACCGTCGGAGTGGATTGCCGGGAATGGCGGGAATCTGACGGTGAATGTGCTGGCGTCGCCGTCGGTTGTGCCGGAACTCTCCTCGATCGGCGTGTCGGTCAACGGCGTGCGGATCGGGAGTTCGGCGTTGACCGAGGGTGTGGAGCCTGGGTCGATCGTCTTCGACCTGCCGGCGGAGGCGATCAATGCGAAACCCGGTGGGCAGCTCGATGTGCGGATTGAGGTTCATCTCGAACTCCTGTCGGGTTCGTGTCGGGCGGCCGATCCGGACAGTGCATGGTTGCGCGTGGCACCTGATTCGAGCTGGTCGATTCCGCACGCATCCTATCCCGATCTCGATCTGGCGCGACTTCCTGCGCCGTTCAGTGGCCAATCGGATACGAGCCCGTTTCTGATTGTGCTGCCCGACTCGCCATCGCTGTCCGATGTCACTGCTGGTCTCCACATGGCGACGGCGTTCGGTCAACGCACGGGACA
>JBBJOX010000243.1:0-4758 GCA_037724245.1 Thermomicrobiales bacterium
CCCCAAAAGAGATCGAAAAATCGAATTGCCGGTCGTGATCTCAACCATGCTGAGAGCAACCAGTCCCCAGAAATAGACGCCGTGGGCCATTCTGAACCGCGTCACAGCAAGTACTGCCAGGAGCAACACCGTGATCGCGATAGAACCCGATCGCGCGCTGTAGCCATCGACGATAAGGGAAATGATCGACTGGTCCAATGGACGAACGATATCCCGATAGTCTCCACCGACAACCTGTGAGTAATCACCTCCGGGAACATTGGATTGCGAGTTGAAATCGAGCCTCGGAAGAATCCCGGCGGCACCAAACCCGACCACAGTCACAATGACGACGATTCCCGATACCACCAGCCGATTCGCGTGCTCACGAAGCGAACCGACTTCCGGCACACGCTCGATCAACAGCCGCCACGCCATCCAACCGCCGACAATCAGGGCAGAATACATCGCACCCTGACCGGTCCAGGCGTAGATCATCTGGGTTGAGGCAACTCCGGTGGCGACGGACCAGCCAATTCTGGCCGACAGTCGTTCGGCACGAAGTGCTCGCTCGATGCCCAGTAGCGCCAATGGCAGGAATGCATTGAGCTGGGACGAGACGGTAATTTCCGTTGTGCCCGCATATATTAACGGTCCTATTCCGAAACTCAGTGCGGCCAGAAAAGCCGGAACCACATTGAGTCGGAGCTGCCGCGCCAGGTAATACGCCGAAACACCACCGATCAGCGTCTGCAGCAGAATCAACACCTTCATCCCATTGATGGGATTGAAAATGAAGAAGGCAAACATCACCGGCAGATACATCCATCCGCTCTGTGAGTCACCAAGCATCGGTGCCCCACCAGACGAATACGGATTCCAGGCCGGGATCTCGAATTCACGCAATCGGGAGCCAACGTAAGTGAACGATGGCAGGAACGCCGTGAAGATGTCCATTTCCGTCAGCCAGTTGTCGTACAACCAGCGAAAAGCGACGATCAGGAAGAGCAAAACCACCAGCGCCGCAACCACGACCGTATCCGGTCGCTTTTCGATGACGATCCTCAGTCGATCGATCGGGCGCACATCCTCAACCGATGGAATCTTGATTTCCTTGCTGGACATCACCATGCGGTACCGTCAGTGAGTTCTTCGCTCATCGGTTCGCGTAGCAGCATCAAATCCCTGTTTTACTCTGTTGGAGTCGCGCCAGCCGCTGCCGTGGTCGATTTAAGGCTGAGCCCGATCTCATCCAGCTGATCGGTAGCGACTGGAGATGGGGCATCGAACATGACGTCGATTCCGCGCTGATTCTTCGGGAAGGCAATGACGTCGCGAATGTTCACTTCATCGGTCAGGAGCATGACCAGTCGATCGATCCCCATCGCGATACCTCCGTGCGGAGGTGCACCGTATTCGAGGGCATCCAGCAAGGCGCCGAAGCGATCGGCCTGATCCTCGACCTTGTGCCCCATCAGTTCGAAGATGCGTTCCTGCATCGCTCGCTTATGGATCCGGACGCTGCCACCACCAAGTTCGTTGCCGTTACCCACAAGATCGTACTGTTTTGCCCGAACCGCTCCCGGGTCGGTTGCGAGCAGCACTTCGTCCTCGGCGTAATATCCGGAGAACGGGTTGTGGGTCGCATCCCAGCGGTTGCCGTCCTCGTCCCACTCCAGCAGCGGAAACTCGACGACCCAGCAGAAGGCCATGACATTCGGATCAGCCAGACCAAGGCGCGATCCGAACTCGTCACGCAAGGCCGATAACGTTTTCGCTACGACGGCCGGTTGATCGGCCACGAGCAGCACCATATCGCCAACAGACGCGCCAATGCCAGTGGTCAGCGCCTCGATCTCCGCCTCGCTCAGGAACTTGGCAATCGGGGATTTGATACCTTCCTCGGTGACAGCGATCGTCGCCAGCCCTCTGGCCCCAGCTCGTTTCGCCAGCTCCGTCACTTCATCGACTTCACGCCGTGTATATCCGGCGATCCCTGGAACGACGATCGCCTTGACCTGGCCGCCACCTTCCAGCACCCCGGCGAATGCCTTGAACTCTGTCGTCGCCAGTGCAGGAGAGACGTTCTGCAATTCGAGACCGAAGCGGAGATCCGGCCGATCATTGCCATAGGTGTCCATCGCTTCGGCGTAGGTGATCCGTGGAATCGGCACGACCTGAATCGTCTTGTCGGAATAGCGCGATGTCAGATCGATATAGAGTTGTTCGAGGAGCGACATGATGTCCTCCTCGTCGACGAACGACATCTCGATATCGAGCTGCGTGAACTCCGGCTGGCGATCGGCACGCTGCGCCTCATCGCGGAAACAGCGTGCGATCTGGAAGTAGCGATCGAGGCCGGCCACCATCAGCAACTGCTTGAGTTGTTGTGGCGATTGCGGCAGGGCGTAGAATGTTCCCGGGAAACCACTACTGGGTACCAGAAAATCACGGGCGCCTTCCGGTGTCGATTTGATCAGCATCGGAGTTTCGACTTCGACGAATCCACGATCGTCGAAGAAGTCACGCATGTACTTCACAAGTCGATGCCGAAGCAGGATGTTTCGCTGCATGCCGGGTCGGCGCAAATCGAGATAGCGATGCTTCAGCCGGAGACCTTCATCGACGTCCGACTCCTCGTTGATATAAAAGGGTGGGGTTTTCGCTTCGTTGAGCAGGTTCAGATCATGTGCTTCGAGTTCGATTTCGCCGGTTGGCATTTTCGGGTTGATCGTACCGTCGGGCCTAAGCCTGAGCACACCCGTGACTTCGATGACGTATTCGTTCCGCAACGAACTGGCGATCTCGTGCGCGGCAGTTGCCGTTTGCGGGTTGAAGACCACTTGGGTAATCCCGAACCGATCGCGCATATCGATGAAGATCAGCCCGCCCAGATCGCGACGCCGGTTGACCCAGCCACGCAGAGTGACCGATTCCCCGGCTTGTTCTCTGCGAAGTGATCCGCACGTCAGGCGTCCGGTGACCGAAGGTTCCACATCAATTGCTTGCATCAGAAATCTGTACCCCATTGCGTATCGGGACCATTGATCGGTCCGCACCTGAATATCGTTATGTGTTATTGGATAGATGTCGGTTCAGCGCCGCCCGAAGCACCGCCTCCGGGTCCTGATCATCCGCGACCAAATCGGAAACGATCCGCAGCATCGCCGTGCCGGGATTCTCGTTCGCATCGTCTGCCCGTAGCGGTTGCTTCTTCAGAATGCGAGCAGCGCGGGTGAGGGCAGGCATCGAGCGCGGTTGGCCATCGCCATCCTTCTCCCGCCGAGGAGGCTTCGCTGCTTTTTCCGCCGCCTTGACCATATTCCATGTTTCAACGACTGCGTCGGGATCGCCCGCTTCAGCATCGCCGAACACGTGCGGGTGTCGACGGATGATCTTGCGATTGATCTGCTCGAAAACGTCTTCCAGCGCAAACTCGCCGTTCTCCTCGGAAATCTGGGCATGCATCGCGATCAGCAAAAAGAGATCGCCGAGCTCCTCAGCCAGATTTTCCCAGTCTCCATCGTCGATCGCATCCAGAACCTCGTACGCTTCGTTGATTACGGCGTCGCGCAAGGTTTGATTGGTCTGCTCACGATCCCACGGGCAACCACCCTCATCGCGCAGTCGCCCAACCAAGTATTGCAACGTATGCGGTGAGCGAAACGCTTCCATTTTATTGAGTGGAGGAACCAGCAATGTCACCGGCACTTCCGTATCGAGCTGAAGCCTCGATAGTTCCTCGAGTGGTACGAGACGCGTCCCGCTGTTCTCCGGGAGCACGAGCAACACCATGTGCTCCAGCGGATAGACCCGGACGAGAATGCCAAACGCAGCCTCGGCCGCGCCGTCGGATTCGAGATCGGTAACGGTGACCGCGATATCCGGAATGACCGTGATCGCTCCGCCAGAGAATTCATCCTGAACATACGGAGCAATCACCTCGCCATGGAGAATCTGCATCCCGATATCGAGCGCCTCCTCCGACTCTTCGATATGACCATTCGATGACACTGGATCCGACACGTGTTCGTCCTTATGACCTAGTTCTTGATTGCCGATCGATCGCCGGAAGACAAACTCAGCACTGCCATGAAGGCTTCCTGCGGGATTTCGACCGATCCCACCAGCTTCATGCGCGACTTGCCTTCCTTCTGCTTTTCGAGAAGCTTGCGCTTGCGCGAGATATCGCCACCGTAGCACTTCGCCAGAACGTTCTTGCGCATTGCTTTAACGGTTTCGCGGGCGATGATCCGGCTGCCGATCGATGCCTGAATAGGCACATCGAACATCTGTCGCGGAATCAGCGTGCGCAACAGCGAAACCAGATCGCGCCCCTTGTTGTAGGCATCGTCGCGATGCGTGATCACCGACAACGCATCAACTGATTGGCCGTTGACCAGCACATCGAGCTTGACCAGTTCCGATGCCTGCATATCGGCGAGTGTGTAATCGAGCGAGGCGTAGCCCTGGGTTCGGCTTTTCAGCTGATCGTAGAAATCGATGATCAGTTCACCCAGCGGAATGTCGTACTTGATATGAACCCGATCTTCATCGAGGTAGACCATCTCGTCGAAAATACCGCGGCGCGTCGTCGTCAGATCCATGATCGCGCCAATGTAACGGGATGGAGCAATGATGTTGAGGTGCATCCAGGGTTCACGAATTTCATCGAAGGTACCCGGGTTCGGCAATTCTGATGGGTTATTAACGTGGACAACTTCACCCGTGTGCATCACCACTTCGTAATTCACACTCGGTGCAGTGGCCAGCAGATCC
>JBBJOX010000244.1:0-484 GCA_037724245.1 Thermomicrobiales bacterium
AACACTGTCAGGATAACGATTGCCGTTCCATATCCGTAGGGCCGCATGATATATCCATCCTGCAGCATCGCCTGCAGTGTGCGTACGGGCGGCGACGCGCTTTCGGAATAGGTTCCGCCCAGCACGTTGGAATAGTCGCCTCCGGGAATATTCGACAAGTTGTTGAAATCGAGTCGCGGCAGGATGCCCGCAGCCCCGAAGACTACGGTGACGGCACTCAGTACCAGTCCGATCCCGATCAACTTTCGAAGATGCGTCGTGCGTGATCCAGGTTCTGACGTGGGCTCAACCAGCCACCGCCAGAGCATCCAGCCACCGATGATCGCGACTCCATACAGTAAACCCTGACCGGGCCAGGAAGCGAACATCTGGGCAATTGCCACTCCGGCACCGGCCGACCAACCGATCCAGGCAGAGCGTCGTTCGGCCTGAAGCGCCGCTTCGACACAAAGCAGGCCGACCGGCATGAGCGCCGTAATCTGCG
>JBBJOX010000244.1:494-4699 GCA_037724245.1 Thermomicrobiales bacterium
CTGCGCCCCGACGGTGGTGAAATAGGTTGCGCCATAGAGCGCCGGTCCACTCGCCAGGCTGAGCCCGGCAATCAGGGCCGGCATTGGGGAAAGGCCGATTCGGCGACTGAACAGGTAGGTCGCGATCCCGCCGATCAGGGCCTGAAGCAGCACCATCACCTTGACCGCAGTGACGGTATTGAACAGCGTGAACGAGACCATGACCGGGAGATACATCCAGCCACCGGATGGGTCTCCAGCGAATGGCGTTCCACTCGAGAAGAACGGATTCCAACCGGGAATGTCGAAGTCACGCAGTCTCGTTCCGAGATAGGTCCAGTTGGGAAGAAAAAAGGTGAAGATATCGAAATCGGTCATCCAGTTGTCATAATACCAACGGAGACCGACAGCGAGTGAGGTAAGCAGGATCAGCAATCCGATAGCTGCAGCATCCCGATGCTGGCGGATCCAGGTGGTCATGAGTCGCGCCTCGATCGGCGCTGATCGACGACGGCCCATGTCCAAATTCCACCAAGGGCGATCGTTGCCACGGCAGATGACCAAAGGCCGATTCGCAGCGGTCCGGGTTCGTATCTGAGCACGACTTCATGATCTCCGGCCGGTAACGCGACACCACGGAACGCGTGGTTGGTTCGCAGGACGTCGGTTCGTTCTCCGTCGACGTAGGCACGCCAGCCGGTGGTGTAGGAATCGGCGACGACAAGGAATCCGTCGCTGGAGGAGGATGTCTGAATCGTAATCGATTCCGGTGTGCGTTCACTCACGATCGCGCTGTCAACGGCACCGGCAGCGATCGGAGCGACCGACGGCAGGTCTCCTTCGACGAAGGCGACCTGCCGACCGTCGACAGTACCTGAGTCGAAGAGAGTCAGTTCCTGGCCGTCCATTGCCGGGCGTACATCGTGCACGATCCAGGCACGTTCGTAGGCGTTCGGATTCTCGTACACCACCACGAGTTCATCGCGATAGACCTCGATCCCCCATTCGGCGATCGGTACCGGTGTCCCCAATTCCGCGGGAACCAGAACGTAGCGAACGTTGAGCATATCCAGCAGCGGGCTTCGATCGAGACCGGCCATGAACAGATCGAGCCAGTGATAGTCCTGTGGCTGGCCATTGAGCACGGCGATGTACTCGGTGTAATAATTGAGGTGAATCGGATTGTAGCCACCGATCTGCTCGAGTCGAAGTCGCGCGGCACGGGCGTTCATCAATGTTGCTACTGCCCACGGCTCCCTTCGATGCGAGGACGATGCGATGTAATCGGTGCCCGGTGAGCCGGTTCCGAAATACGGAGCGTAGCGGAAAATCTCGCCGTCGGCCTGGCGCTGTTGCAGGAACTCGGCAGCGGAATCCGGCGTCGATCTTGCCATCGTCGTATCGATGGCGTCCTGAATCTCGTCGTCGAGGCCAAACGAATCCTCCATGCTCGGCAGGTTTCCCGGATTGCGAATGGTTCCGACGATATCTATCGAGTTCGGGAAGACGAGCATCGCCACAATCAGCCCGACAATTACCGATTGCTGCAGATGGAACCGTCCCATCCTGATGGTGCGCAGGCGAGGAATCACCGGCAGCAGAATCAGCGCGGTTGCAATGGCGGCGAGCGAGAACTGGAGCCAACTGGTTGGCCAGCCGGCAACGCCAACACGCCACATGACGAGTCCGAACACGATCATCGGGATCGTTCTCCAGACGATGGCGAAGCGCTCCTTTGACTGTTCCTGCAGCAGATGAATAGCACTGCCGGCCAGCACCGAAATCGGGAAGAAGACGAGCGACAGGCCGGCGGTTGGCCGGTGGCTGTGCAGATGCTCGAAACCCGGAATCAAGTAGAACGCCCAGCGGGTGAGCGAATGCTGAATCGAGAGGTCGATGAAGATCAGCGTCGCGACAACGAAGAACGGAGTCCCATACTGTCTGCGACCACACAGGGCAGCGAACATCGCGAGGACGAGCACCACAGCACTGATCTGGACTGGCCGCCAGAAGGCGGTGTTCTGGATGAACAGACCGACAACCTGTTCCACCGGCCAGATTGCGGCAGCGTAATCGCCGCCGATGACACTCGAGTAGTCACCATTCGGGATGTTCGATTGCTGGCTGAACTCGAGTCGCGGCAGAATACCGGCAGCACCCCAGAACAGCGCGGTTGCGGCCATGACCGATCCGGTCACGAGCACTCGGCGAAACAGCACCGGTCGCGATACATCGTCAGGGCGCGGTGCCAGCAGCCAGCGCCAGGCCATCCAGCATCCGATCACCATCACGGTGTACATGAACCCCTGGGGCCAGGAAAGGAACGTCTGGATTACCGACACCCCGGCCAGTGCCGACCAGCCAATGCGGGCACTGGTTCGATCTGCCTGTAGCGCGCTCTCGGTTGCATACATGCCGAGCGCGAGGAACGGAGTGATCTGCCCGATGATCGTGACGTAGCCGGTGGCTCCGTAGATCATTGGCCCGGTCGACAGCGCCAGGCCGGCGACCATTGCTGCAATCGGCACGAGCCTGATTCGCCGGCAAAAGAGATAGGTTGCGGCACCGGCGGTGAGGAGCTCGATCAGGATCATCGCCTTGAGGCCATTGACGGCGTCGAAGATGGTGAAACCGATCATCGCTGGCAGAAACATCCAGCCCGCTCCGGGATCGCCGGCCTGGGGTTGGCCACCGGAGAAATACGGATTCCAGGCGGGAATGTCGCCGTCGCGCAGCCGCTCGCCAACGTAACCGAAGGCCGGCAGGAAGTAGGTGAAGATATCGAAATCGGCCAGCCAGTTGTCGTAGTGAAAACGGAAGCTGGCAAACAGTGTCGTGATCCCGAGTACGGCCACGAAAGCCGAGACGTCGGCGCGGCGCGATACGTCTCGGTTAGCCGGTGGCTCTGTGCTCAATCGAGGCTCGTTCAATCTGCTCGTCGTGAGCACGGGTACATTTCAAGGTGACACGCTTCAGTGTACCGGGCGTCGCGTTATGGCCCAACCTCCGGAACTACGGTGGGGCGATGTCGGAACCGGTCTACCCCGGCCCAGACCCAGATCGCCAGCATCGCCAGGCTGGCAATACCGGTGCTCCAGAGCCCGATGCGGAGTTCGATCGGTTCGTACTTCAGTTCGACCGTGTGTTCGCCAGCGGGCACGGGAACGCCGCGCAGGGCGTGATTGGTCCGAAGCAGGTCGACCTTCTCTCCATTGACATAGGCGTTCCAGCCTTTGTCGTAGACCTCGCTGAACACCAGCAGTCCATCGCCTCCGGTGTTCGACTCGACCGAGATGAATTCCGGATCGTGTCGGTTGAATGTAACGACGTCGGAATTCGGTCCGTTGGCAGGCAGCGATACCGGCGGCAGATCGCCATCGACGAACGCGGTGTAGCGACCATCGACCTGATCCGAGTTCAGTAGTTCGAGTTCGGCACCATCCATCGAAGGCTGCACATTGTGCACGATCCAGGCTCGCGGGAACGCGTCAGGATTTTCATAGACGACGATCAGGTCGTCTTCGTACGCAATCGTTCCGGATTCGGCGATCGGTGGTTGCGGCGTGACAGCTCTTGGCACCAGCACGTAGCGGACGTTCAGCATATCCAGCAATTGCGACCCACCGAGAGCGGGCGCCATCACATCGAGATAGTGGTAGTCCTGTGCCGCACCATTCATCACCTCGATGTAATCGACATACACCTGATAGTGCACCGGGTTATAGACCGGGATTTGTTCAAGATCCAGAAACGTCGCCCGGGCGTTCGCGAGAATGGCGATGATTGCCGGTTCCATGCGCCGATTCGCAGCTGGATTGTAGCCCGCGATCGGGTCGGACGATCCGGTGTAGGGAGCGTAGCGGAAGAGATTCTAGTCGGAATATTTCGCCTGGAGCAACGCTCCAGCGGGATCAATCTCGGTTGTCGAGAGGATCGTATCCATCGATTCGGAAACTATCTGATCGAGACCAATCGGCTGCACCCACTCGGGAGCCGAAGTTGGGTCGTCGATCGTGTCGACGACATCGTGTCCGAAGGGATAGATGAAGATCAGCATGATCAACATGACCGCGGAGGTGCGGGGTGCGGTTCCGATCAGACGTTCCAGTTTCAGGAGCCGCGTCAGCTCAGGTAACAGGAGAGCGATTGTCGCGATGACAGCGATCGAATACTGCCACCATCCGAGATCGTAGTTGGCGCGGATGATGCCATCGAAGAGGACAAGC
>JBBJOX010000245.1:0-4697 GCA_037724245.1 Thermomicrobiales bacterium
TGTCGGGCCGTCTGTTCTGCGGAACCTTGCCAACCTCGGCGAGGGTGCTGAGATCAACGTTGTGGGACAGGATGGATCGACCTACACCTACGCAGTTGAGGACATCGAGCGGATCACCGTCGCTGACCTGACTCCGGAAGACCTCGAGAACATCGTCGGTGAAACCGATTACGAAGCGCTGACGATCATCACCTGTGGTGGTGAGTTCAACTACGACAGTGGTGAGTACTTACAGCGGGACATTGTGCGGGCACGACTTGTCAGCACCACTCCGGCCGGTGGCGAGGCTGTCGCTGCAACCGAAACTGAAGGCGAAGAAGCCCCTGCCGAAGGTGAAGAAGCGCCTGCCGAAGGCCAACTGGCTGCCGGCGGAACAGCGACCATCGTCGAGAACGGTGTCAACGTTCGCTCCGAGCCATCAACATCCGGTGATGTTGTGACTTCTCTGGCGAGTGGCGAAACCGTAACGATCACTGGCGAGGCTCAGGATGCCGATGGCTACACCTGGTGGCCAGTGGAAACCGGCGACGGCTCCACCGGCTGGATTGTGGCTGACTTCCTCCAACCGTAGATTCTGAAGATCGAGAAGAAGCCCGGGAGCGTTGCTCCCGGGCTTCTTTGTACCTGAATGGACCGATGCCTGGAGGCTGGCGAATCGATTTTCGCAGGGTCATCAACTCCTCTGTGACCTCAAGTTTCGCGCAGGAGAGTTGAGGTCAGAGACAAGCTCGGACCCTACGGGGTCAGGCGGTGGAGATCGCGCGGGAAGAGTGCGATCGACCGGACATTCGCCACGCCGCAAAGCTGCATCACCAGACGTTCGAGTCCGAGGGCAAACCCTCCGTGCGGCGGCATGCCATAGCGGAAGGCCTCGAGATACCCCGCAAACGGCTCCGGATCGATGCCACGTTGATGCAGTGCAGCCTCGTAGTCGGCATGGCGGTGCAGCCGCTGGCCCCCAGTGACAACTTCCAGACCTCGATAGAGCAGATCGAAACTGTTCGACCATTGGGGATCGCCAGGTTCCGGATGTGTGTAGAACGGACGTTTTCGCATGGGATAGCCGGTGACGAAGAGCCAGTCCGAGTCGAAGGTCGATTTGGCCCAGGCGCCAAGCCTGCGCTCGTGTTCCGGAGCCAGATCCGGTTCATTCTGCAGATCGGTTCCCAGAAGCTCACTCAGCATAGCCAGGGCATCCCGGAAGTGGATTTCCGGGATGATGGCGGGCACCAGCGTTTCGTCGATCCCAAGGGATGTCAGGTGACCGGTCCGGTTCATCGAGTCGGCCATCTGCTGGAGGACCTCGGTGAGCACTGTCATCACGGTGTGGTGATCCTCGATGAAGCCCATTTCAGCATCGAGTGAAGTGAACTGACTCAGGTGACGGGACGTAGCGTGGGGCTCGGCCCGGAACGCCGGGGCTGTCTCGAACACGCGCTCATACACGCCGACCATGATCTGTTTGTAGAGTTGTGGGCTTTGGGCGAGAAACGCGGGCTGCCCGAAATAGTCGAGTGCAAAGACGTCGGCGCCACCTTCCGGAGCGGCAGCGATGATTTTGGGTGTCGTGATTTCGACGAATCGCTGATCGGTCAATGCAGAGCGGAAACCGGACAGCGCCGCAGAAACGAGCCGGTACATGGCGGCGCGGCGCGGATGCCGCAAGGTGATCGCCGCGTGGTCGAGCAGCGTCGGGAGTTGCACATTCAGCTCTGGTCGAAACAACTCCACCGGTGGTTCTGATGCAGCGGCATTGATGACCGTCACTTCCGGGTCGTGGATTTCGCGTCCGTCCGGAGCGTTGGCTGAATGAACCAACGTTCCGGAAACGGTCAGTACCGACTCGTGAGGCAACGCTGCAACGCGCTGCCGCATCCCGGATTCTTCGAGCACGATCTGGACCACACCCGTCGCATCGCGCAACAAAAGAAAAGCCACCGACTTGAGTTCACGCACGTGATGTAGCCAACCGCTGACCGTGACAGTTGCGCCGTCTGTTGCGGGCAGGGCATCGATCCAGCTGCGCGGTGGTTTGGCAGAATGACCCGAATGGCGGGCCGAGAAGGGGAATGGAGATACAGGAGACAAGGTGGTCACCTCCGAAAAAGACCAGACGCTCCCTCCGTCAAGCGGACGAGGGGAGCGTCTCGTGGTGCCACCGCAATTCGCCGGACACTGCACTCACGCAGGTCACGACCTTCTGGAGCCCGGTAACGGGGGCGAAACGGCCTGACCTTGGACGGGAGTCGTTCAGCGAGGCAGCTCGGGAGGGTCTTCGGCCTTCGGTGACCACCGCACTTGCACGATCTGCGGTTCGCTGGAGGTTCAGAATCGAAGGCGTACTTGGCTCCGTCGACGCGTTGGGCCAAGCATAGGTGTCTGCACTTCGGTGTGCAAATATCCTGTGCTCAGGTAGCCGGGGCGAAGAGGCTGCTGACTGATTCGCCGTGGTGGATTCGGTGAATCGCTTCGGCGATGAGTGGGGCGATCGAGATTTCGGTCATGTTGGGCAAACGGCGGGCAGGATCGAGCGGCACGGTGTTGGTGGAGACGATCTCGACGATATTGGCTGCGGCCAATCGTTCCAGTGCCTGGCCTGTGAAGAGACCGTGAGTACAGGCGACCGAAATGTTGCCAACATCTCGTTTGCGCAATGCCTCCACGATCTGGACGATCGATCCGCCGTTGGCAATTTCATCGTCGAGGACGATGACATTCTTACCGTGGACATCGCCAACGATCGCATCTATCTCAACCTTGTCGTCGGAGAGGCGCCGTTTGTTGCCAGCTGCGACCGGCAGATTGAGCGCCCGGGCGAACTGTGTCGCCGACTTCGCGTTGCCGAGATCGGGGGAAACCACGATCGTGTTCGTGAGATCGAGCTTGCGAAAGTGCTCGGCTATGACGCCGAGGGCATTCAGGTGATCCACCGGCACGCTGAAGAAACCGTGAACCTGGGCCGAATGCAGCGCCATCGTCAGTACGCGGTTCGCGCCAGCCGTGGCGAGCAGATCGGCGACGAGACGCGCCCCGATCGAGATTCGGGGCTGGTCCTTCTTGTCCGATCGGGCATAGGCGTAATGTGGAATGACAGCAGTGATTCGTGCTGCCGAGGCACCGCGTGCCGCATCCATCATCAGCAGGAGTTCCATCAGGTTCTCCTGAACTGGTGGTACGAGTGGCTGGATGATGAAGACATCCTGCTCGCGGCAGTTCGCCTGGAGCTGTACCTGCAGGCAATCGTTACTGAATCGACTGATCCCGGCGCTGTTCAGTGGCAATTCCAGATGCAGGCAAATCTCGCGTGCAAGATCCTTGTGGGCGTTGCCGCTGAAAATTCCGATTCCGCGCATGGTGAGGTCGTCCCCTTGGTGCAAAGCTGGAGGTTGCTCCCGGACTATCGCTTCCGGAATGGCTCCTGCATCATCGCACGCGATCTGGCATTCGACGTGTGTCAAGGACACCGGCCATGCCACGCAGAAGATCCGGACTGGCTTATCCAATCCGGATCTTCATAGTGGTGAAGGTTGTGCTGAATTACTGGAAGGCGAGTTGTGGCCGAATCACGGCGCTACTCGAGAGCGTCGCTTGCTCGCCAGATTCACCGGCGGCACCACAGGCGGACCAGAGTCCGGCTCCTTCGCCCCGAGCGGATGCTTCACTGGTTGTCAGCCAGCTGGCGAATCGCGTGTTCGGTTCGCTGATCGATGCATTCACGGCTCCGTCACGCACCAGAGCCTGAGAGACCAGAGTAAAGCCGCCACTTTCGGTAGCGACCCAGACATCGCGAACCCAGTTTCCTTGTGCATCCGTGTTGGTCGACTGCCGTTCGAGGCGTACGTTTTGCCCAGTGACAAGAGCGCTGTTGGCAGCCGTGGCTTCACTGGCGAAGCAATCGTCACCCCGCGGTGCCTCGACTCCGAGATAGGTCACGTTCTGCTCTATACCGTCGATATCGACAACGATCGTTTCTCCGTCGAGCACGTCGACAACGGTGCCCTCGATCGCATCCGGAGCTACCGGAGCTTCTGTTCCACCAGAAATCGGATTCTCTGTCGTCAGCGTTCCGGAGAGATCGACCGACTGATCACCGATCAGCAACGTCAGGGTCGTGGCATCGATCGGTGCCAGGAAGGTCAGGGCGAACTGATGACCCTCGCCGGCTGCCCATAGTACGGAATCGGTGTTCGAGTAAGCCGGTGTATTTCCAAGCAGTCCATTGACCCAGCCGCTGCCGGTGTCGAGCAGAATCACTTCGCCATCGGCGAGGAGACTGAACTGGGACATGTCGAACACTTGCTCGGTATCGCTCTCGTTGACGGCGTACACGGAAAGCACAACCCACTCGCCGTAGGTGACCGGCTGAATCTCGGGAAGTGCTGTCGTGACGTCCTCGCCGGCCGCCGCGCCCTCGAGAGCGATCCGGAATGGACCAGAAACTGTTTCCTGAGCCGGAGTTTCGGACGGATCGACACTTGGCGCCTGCGGTTCGATTGCAGCTTCGGTCGCGGTTGGCAGCGGCGTCGGTTCCCCGGTTGCCTCGGCGGTTGGTTCGAGCGTTTCACGCGGCTCGGTCGTTGGTGTCGGTTCGCTGGTCGGAGCTGGATCCACGGTTGGTTCAGCTGTCGGCTCGTTTGTCGGAACCGGTTCGTCGGTTGGTTCGGCTTTCGGCTCATCGGTTGGAACCGGCTCGTCGG
>JBBJOX010000246.1:0-2859 GCA_037724245.1 Thermomicrobiales bacterium
ACGCAACGTACCGGCGGCGGTGCCGGTTAGCCCCCAGTGGTTTTCGAGGAGCAGGGTCACACCACGTGAACCGGCGTAGACGGCCGATTTTTTGAAGGCATCGATGGACCAGCGAAAGGCGTCGTCGTCGGTGTAGCCATCGATTGGTGGCTCTTCGCCATGTGCGTCCATGAAATCGTTGAAGTTCGGAACGGTGCCCCAGCGACCGCCGAAGGCACGAACATAAGGCGCTCCGATTTCGACCGCGGCATCGACCCAGTGATTCAGCCTATCTATGTGCTGCTGGCGAACGGCCGGATCCGGCTGAACGAAGTTGTGATGGGCCGAGACCGAAACGGCCGACATTCCGCGGGAGGCCAGGTATTGCTTCAGCGAATAACAATATTCCGGGGTGTCGAGATTGAGATTGGTCAGATGGTTACCGATAATCTCCAGACCCTGAAGCCCCAGTTCGGCACTCCGATCGATCATCGATTCGAGCGATTGAACGTCTCGACCTTCCGGACCTGCACCGAATCGGCTGAACGAATAGGTGGATATCGCGAGATTACAGTTCATGCAGGCTTTTCTCCGGAAGATATGACCAGCGAGGAATCTGACAGCGCATGAACGCGTGCGCCAACGTCCCGCCGATCCTACACGATCCCAACGGATTTCCAAACAGGCAAATGATGCAGATCGGGCGGCCAGTTATGGGTCGGGATCGGTCTCACGGTGGCTCCTCGAAATCAGGTCATCCCTGCCTTCGTCAACAGAATTATGCATTGACAATAAGGAACAGTCCGGATAGTGTACGTATGGTACAAATGTTCGCTTTTTGAAATCTCAGGAAAGCTCGCATGGCTGTGATCGCTGAAGAGGAACTGGATATCATTCGTCCTCTCCCGACCGAGCACGACTTTGCGATCGCAGCGGTGATCGCGGCGATGCGGCGCGATCCTACGCAGGCACTCACGCTTCATGAGCAGGCAGATATCGCCGGCTACAGTCCGTTCCACTTTGCCCGGCTCTTTCGGGACGTGATCGGCATCCCACCGGGTGAGTTCCTGACAGCACTCCGCTTCGAGCGAAGCAAGGAGCTGCTGCTGACAACCGATGCGAGTGTCACCGAAATCTGCTTCGACATTGGCTACGAGAGTCTCGGAACATTTTCCAGTCGGTTTCGGCAACTGATCGGGGTGAGTCCACAGCAGTTTCGGCGGTTTCCGCACATTCTGACACCGGATATCTTCCACGAACGATATTCCCGGGTGAAGCTGACAATGCCAACCGGGGCAGTTTCGGGACGGATCGCCTTGGTCGAGCCGGGACCGACGATGTCCGTCTACGTGGGCATCTTCTCGGCGGCGATCGCACGTGGATTTCCGGTTGCAGGCTTGTTCGTTCCTGCCCATGGAGATTTTCGGATCGATGATATCCCGCCGGGTACCTACTCTGTTCTGGCTGCGGCTGTGCCCGCTGATGCCGGACCGATGACACATCTCGCGCCCGATCGATCACTGCGGGTCGGTGTCGGCAGTCGCCGAATCGTGATCACGGCTGCCGGTGAGGAATCGTGGGTGGATATCTCCTTGCGTCGGCATTCACCGAGTGATCCGCCGATCCTGATTTCGCTGCCGGCGCTGGTGCTGCCTCCACAGGAGCTGCGACTTCGTGAGGAAGCGCTGGGACTCGATCTCAGATCCGGCTGATTGCCCGCCTGCCCACCATCTGCCCGGCCCGTGACTCGGTCTGGGAGAATGAGGGAATCTTTCTCCCGATGTTCGTCAGGGTTGAGCAATGTCCGACACTCCGGAAAATCAGACGGTCAACGGTTCGCCCTACCGCATTCGCGATACGCGGGGATCGGAACTCAGCGAGATCTGGCTGGTATCGGCCGCGGTCGCAATTCTCGGCATCCGTGGCTATCTGCACCTGACCGGATATCCGCAAGTCGGTGGCGATACGCTCCACATCGCGCACATGCTCTGGGGCGGGTTGGGGATGGTGGTCGCGTTTGGCATTCTGATGCTGTTTGCCAGTGATGCCTGGAAGCCGTTTGCGGCGTTGGTGGGTGGACTCGGGTTCGGCACGTTCGTCGATGAGCTGGGAAAGTTCATCACCAAGGACAACAACTATTTCTTTCAGCCAACCATCGGCCTCATTTACGGGATTCTCGTCGGATTCTATCTGTTGGCGCAGTGGACGCAACGACACCGCGATCCGACCTCGGCCGATCGCCTCTTTTACGCGACGCAGGGCATTCAGTCGCTGGCAATCGGGAAGCTCGATTACGATCGCCAGCAGTTCGCACTGGGCCATCTCAAGGCGAGCGGGATCGTTTCTCCACTGACCGAGGCAATGCGCACGGCGCTCGAAGAGGCCCCGCTGATCGATGAGGACGATGCCCAGAGTTCACGGATGTTACGTTGGCGAAAATCCTGGTTGCGAACCTACTCCCGGATCGTCGAGCGCCACTGGTTCACACCAATCGTGTTGGGTATCTTCGTCCTGAAAGTGGCGACGATTCTCCTGTCATTCGTGTTTGGCATCGTCACCGATTCACTGACGCTCGGGAACGGGTTGTCGTTTGTCGAGTGGGGAGTCGTGCTTTCCGGTATCGCCAGTGGAGCGGTTGCGGTACTGGGTGTCTGGTTTCTGTTCCGCCGCGAACGTTTGCGGGCATTGCACAGCTTCGCCGCGTCTACCCTGATCACGGTGCTTTTCGGCCAATTCTTCGCATTTACCACCAACCAGTTTGCTGCGCTGGGCCATCTGGTCGAACAACTGCTGGTTCTCGGCGTGCTTCGTTTTGCGATCTCGGCAGAAGATCGGGAACAGCGAAATCCGGAAGACCCCGAAACCACATGAGTCTGTTTT
>JBBJOX010000246.1:2869-4680 GCA_037724245.1 Thermomicrobiales bacterium
GGATCGACCGTCCATCCGCTCTTGTCGGACAGAGCGCCTGACGGTCAACCTGTTTTGCGCCACTGCAGAACGTCGATCCGGCCCAGGATTCCATTCCATGTTTGTACGGTTTTTCCGCAGCGAGCCTGCTGCCGGCATTGTTCTCTTTCTGTCCGCTGCGCTGGCGCTGGTCGTGGCGAATACGGCGCTGAACGATACCTATCAGAACGTGCTCGAGTATCACCTCGGCGGCCTTTCGATCCACTACTGGATCAACGATGGACTGATGGCGCTGTTTTTCCTGCTGGTTGGTCTGGAGATCAAGCGCGAGATTGTCGAGGGCGAGCTTTCGACCTGGGGATCGCGCGCCCTGCCGGGGCTGGCTGCCCTCGGTGGAATGGTTGTTCCGGCGCTCATTTTCGCGGCAATCAATCGTCATGATGCCGAGCGGTTGCAAGGATGGGCGATCCCGGCGGCGACGGATATCGCCTTCGCTGTCGGGGTTCTGACGCTGCTTGGTCCGCGGGTGCCATCGGCGTTGCGGATTCTGCTGGTCAGCATCGCGATCTTCGATGATCTCGGGGCGATTCTTGTGATTGCCCTCTTCTATACGAGTTCGCTGGCGCTCGGCTGGCTGGCCGGTAGCGCCGGGGTATTGATAGGTTGCGTGATCCTGAACCGGATGGGTGTACAGCGAATTTCGCCGTATCTGCTGCTCGGCGTGATCCTCTGGTTCTGCCTGTACCACTCAGGAGTCCATGCGACTCTGGCCGGGGTTCTGGTTGCAATGACCGTCCCGGCTCGTGCCAAGGGGTACTCGGCCGTGCAAATTCTCGAACACCGGCTCGATAACTGGGTCAGTTTCCTGATTGTTCCCCTGTTCGGATTTGCCAACGCTGGTCTCGTGCTGGTTGGCATGGGTACAGATGATCTCTTTGGCAGTGTTTCTCTCGGGGTGATTCTGGGATTGGTCGTCGGCAAGCAGGTAGGCATTTTTGGCGCAATCTGGCTGGCAGTCCGGAGTGGTGTCGCGGTACGACCGATGCAGATTTCGTGGATGCAACTGTACGGGTTGTCGCTGATGTGCGGTATTGGTTTCACGATGAGTCTGTTCATTGGCGATCTGGCGTTCGAGAGGGCGCCGCATCTGATGGACGCGACCAAGCTGGGTGTCATCGTTGGCTCGGTGATGTCGGGCATTCTTGGAGCCATTGTGCTGAAACGGACGCTCGGATCAGCATCGGAGACTGGTGAACAAACCGCCTAGACGTATCCACCAGTCGTTGGACCGACAAGCGGCTGCTCAGGTGATATCTGCGGTCCTCGTTCGATGATCGGGTCGAAATGCTCGACCACCGGGAACGGTTCGTAGAAGTGGTGCAGGAGTCGCTTCCATTCCAGATACCCTGGCGATTGACGAAAGCCAATCGTGTGGTCCTCGAGGGTTTGCCATTTCACCAGGAGCAGGAACGTACCGGGCGATTCGATGCCGCGCGATACCGTCAGCTCGATGAATCCCGGGATCGAGGCAATGATCGACGACGCCAGCTCGAAGGTGCGAACGAATTCGGCTTCCTGTCCTGGCTTGATCTGCAGCAACGCGTGTTCAAGTATCACGTTCGGTCGGGTCTTCCAGCGTATCGAGATAGGCGTTCATCGAGCGATGGTACCGCGGCAGGTGCGGTGTCAGAGCCCGGGCCAGTCGTAATGCCGCTTCGCGTTCCCGCCCCAGATCGATCAGGACGAGGGCAAGAAAGGCTGTGCCGGCGTCGCCGACGACCGGATCGGGTCCGGCATCGCTCATTGCTGTCAACAGTGCCGCGCTTTCCTCG
>JBBJOX010000247.1:0-4673 GCA_037724245.1 Thermomicrobiales bacterium
CCCTGGGAGTCATGTTGTTCCAGCGTGGTGAGATGTTCGCGAAACGGACCGGGCGACTGAAGCGGACGGGATAGTCCGTCAGTGAACCTCGGTCAGCACAAGAGCAATGTACGCGAGTCCGTCTGGAATCAGACGGACTCGCTTCTTCGTGCAGACGACAGACTCTCCCGCCCCAAGTGTTTCGACGATTCCATCCGCGATGAAACTGATGTTGCCGAAGATGACGACCATCGCCGCTGCCTGGTTGGCCTCGATCTCTATCGTCTGTGGCTGGGTCAGTTTCCAGCGTTCGAAGGAGAAGTGCTCGCCGGCTTCGTAGGTTGTGCGGCGGTTGAAACCATCGAAGGTTTCGATACCGTGCGATGGTAGGGCGAATTCCGTTTCGCTTCTGGTTTCGCTTCGAACGAGCAGGGCCAGGACACCGGGGCTGATGCTCACGTGGGGTGATCCGCCGATGCAGACGCTGTCGCCCGGGTGAATCGGCCAGCTGCCGTCTTCGACCTCGACGATCGAGTCATTCTCGTTCTGGACGTAAAGGATATGGAACAGCGTTTCACCACTGGCGGGGAGGTTGGAGGCCGAACTTCCGGAGTCGAACAGTTCCCAGAGCATTCCGGGGATGCGGGTATCCTCGTAGATCACCGCGCCGGTTTTCGCGGTGGTGCCAGGCACGCGCAGGAAGCGCGAGATCAATCCAAGGCTGACAGGGTTCTCGTCGATGGTTCGAGCTGGACGTTTGATGCTCACCTGAGGGCATCGAGTCGGTGCGAGATCGGGAGCACCGCGGTGTTGGCATCGAGGTAGATGCCGTAAAGGTCGGAGAATGCACTGGCTCGATCGAGGTCGGGCTCGAACACCTCACCCTCGACCGCGACCATTGGCGTCCAGCCCAGATGATGAGCGGCCAGCATCGCGGCACCGTCGCAGGTCAGATCGGAACCGCCGATACGTTCGATCGGCACGCCAAGGACGGTGGCGAGGAGTTGAGCGAACCCGGGAATCTGCGAGCCACCACCTCCGAAGCGGACGCGTGACGGCGGACGCTGATTCTCGAGCAAGGCGACGACGACTTCACGGAATGAGAACGCTATTCCCTGAAGCGTCGCGGCGTACAGGTCGGCTGAAGTGTGGCCCGCCCGCAAGCCAAGGAACGCTCCTGCCGCCGCAGCATCGGCGGCGGGAAAACGGCGGCCGGCCAGATGCGGCAGGGCGATCAGCGAGGTCGGCACGATTTCGCTCTGCCTGACATCGCCCTGAATGGACGTCAGCCAGTCGATCACTGATCCTCCATTGGACATCGTGCCCGAACGGAGCCAGCGAGCATCTGCCGAGAGGGCGACTCCGGCCGATGGCCACGTGTACCACCTGGCCGTCGGATGCGGATCCCACGATGCGGTCGGCATGAGCACCTGGGCGCTGGTGCTGAGCATGATCTGCATCTCTCCGGCCCGCCACGTTCCAGCACCAACGGCAGCGACCGGCGTGTCTCCACCAGCGATGATGACGGGTGTGGATGCTGGCAGCCCGAGGTTGCTGGCAGCATCTGATGTCAATGTGCCAGCCAGGGAACCGGAGGCAATGACGTTGGGCAGCACGCGACGGGGGATCGACAGTGCCTCGATCACGTCCCACGCCCATTCCCCACGCCCTCCGTCGAAGAGCCCGGTTCCCGCAGCGTCGCTGGGGTCAGTCACCCACTGTCCGGTGAGGCGATGCATTAGTGCGTCTTTTGGCAGCAAAACGCGGGACACAGCATCCCAGTTCGTTTCCGTGAAGAGATTGAGCGCCTGGAATCCGGGAGCAATCGTGCTGCCGATGCGGGTAGGCAGGTCGGGTCCGAGAACGTCGAGGAGTGCTGGTAAGTGCGGTGCTGCCGAACGGTCTGTCCACAGTCGACATGGTACCGACGCATTGCCTTCTGCATCGTAGATCTGGGTCCCGTGCATTTGCCCGGTGACGGCAATCGCCGCGACGTCGAGGCGGGAGTGGCGAGTACGGAGACGTTCCAGAATCGACTGGAGTTGGCGGAACCAGCCGTCGACAGTAGCCGGGACGATCTGTGGCAACGATTCACGATCGATCGTGTTGCCCTGGTCGTCGACGAGGGTGGCCTTGAGCGAGGTCGTTCCGAGATCGACCGCGAGGATTGCAGACGGCATCAGAGACTTGTCAGCCAGAACAGCGTCAACCAGGCAAAGCCAAGGGCCATGATCTGACGCGACCATGAACCGGGCAAACTGGAGTGCTGGGGCAGCCCGGCATCGGCACCGATCAGAATCACGGCACCGAGTGCGCCGATCACGGCCCAACTGTTGCTGACGTCACTCGAAATCGCGAGCAGGGTGGTCATGATCGTGGCCGCGAGCAGGGCGAGCCAACTGAGGAAGCGATACGATCGTGCTCCGCTCGTCGATTCCCGGGTGTCGGTCTGCAGTGCTGCTTTCATGTACGTGTCGGCAAACCAGGCGAGGAGTCCCAGCGGTACCAGAAGCAGGAGACCGGAGGTTTGCGAATCGAGCGCAAACCAGATCCAGATCGGAATCAAAAGCGCGACTGCGCCCGCCAGCACAACCGGGATGCGCTGCCGACTTCGGGATCGGATAGCCATCGCTGCTATGAGACAGAGTGCCAACACGAAGATGGCCGTTCCGAGCAGTGTTGTGAAGAGGCTGATGATGGTGGCGCAGACGAGGGCCACCACAGCCACGATGAGCAGATCCCTCCGCTCGACCGCTGTCGTTCTGGGGTAGCGGCGGGACATATCCGCCAGCACCGAAAGTCCACCCAAAGTGGCGACAATCGGCAGGCCGATCCAGTTCCAGAACGAGGGTTCGGTACCAGGCACGATCAGCAATGAGGCAATCAGGGACGCCAGCCCGACGGCCAGCGGAATCCAGACTGTGGGCATACGAACCATCAGGAGGGTGGCTTGCGTCTGCTTCCAGAGTCGAAGCGGAAAATCGGGCATCGTCTGATCGGTCATCCGCGCTAGGGTGCCGTTCGGCACCGGCAAATCATGATTCCGCTGATGCTACCACGCGCTGGTTGAGTGTTACTGCTGAACGCCGATGTCGATATGTGGTTGTGAGAGCACATGATGATGCGATGGCGTTGTGGGACGCGCAGTTTGTGCCACTTTGGCATCGACCTCTGTCCAGGTTCCGGTGCGCGTGACCGTCCAGGCGCGATCGGCACCGAGGTTGAGAAGCAGTCGTGATCCGCGATCGCACATGTTCGCCGCGAAGATCAGGAGCACCCGGTCGATACCGGCGAGGGAGGGACTCTGTTGCATCGGAACACCTGCACGCTGAAGCTGATCGGCAAGCGGAGCCCGGGTAACGCTCACGACACGCGCGACGTGGCCGAGGCGCTCTCGATGAATCGCCGCCAACAGCGTTGGCAGCGGGGCGTTCCCTGGTATTGCAACGATCGCATCGGCAATCACGTGAAATCCTGACTCAGCATGGAAGTGAAGGGCGTGACACAAAGCACAATGCTGGGCAGTTTATCACGAACGCCTGCGAGCATCCTCGTCAGGCGCGGAGAAGCAGGGTGGCGTAGGCGGAGAGCCAGTGCTCGGTCATGTAGTCGCCGCCGACGACCGCACCGAGCGACGCAGTGGCGTGGACTTGTGCCGCATCGATCAGAGCGGGTATTCGCAGATCGTTTTCGGGCAGAGCATCGGCAATCGCGAGAAAACTGGCGGCGCGGCTGAGGTTCAATCCCTCGAGGTGGGCGATTTGGCCATCACTGTGATCGCTGGAGATCACCGGGTGAAAGAGTACCGGCGGTGCGCTGAACTCGATATCTGGCATGAAGCCGGACAACCAATCTGGGAAGACATCCTGATCGACAACCCGCGACATGAATTCCGCTTCGGTCAATCCTGCTGAGAGAAAGTCGGCACCGGATGGTTCGTAGTGGCATGGGTAGTCGGTATCCGCGAGGTACCAGCGGGCGGCGGCATCGACGATGGCATCGAGCAGGGCCGGGTCGCCACGATCGGCCAACACGTCAGCGTATTCCAGCGAACGGAGCAGGCCGAATGCTGTGTTGTTGTGCATGCCGCTACGAATCGGATAGGTCTGCTTCGGAAGCCAGGCCACGAAGTTCGACGCGAAGAGATCGGCCAGCGGTTCGATTGCGGAAAACCAGCGTTGCCCGTCATTGTCGTCCCAGGTCTGAAGTTCTGCGGCAAGTGTCAGTAGCCAGCCCCAGCCATAGGGTCGCTCGTGCGAGCGATGACCGGGTGTCGTGAAGAAATCAAGCTCACGTTGCAGATTCTCGGAGGTCAGCAGATCGTTCAGCACACGGCTGGTTTCGGCTGCCTCGGCGTGATCGGGATGTAGTTGGAGCAGACAGACGAGTACCCAGTGCATTTCGACACAGGAATGCCAGTCGAAACTGCCGAAGAATGCAGGATGGAACTCCCGGTGCGATTTCCACTGGCCCGGTTCCGTTGCGATCATGTACGGAAAGTGAGGGTATTCACGCTGAATGTTGTTCAGCGCACTGCGAGCATAGGATTCGGCGTTATCTCGCAACAGGGCGAGGCGGGCATCGCGATCGAACGACATGGCTGCTCCTTGAATGGACCTCGATCGGATATCCGTGCAGCGAAGATTGAACAGGGCAGTAGTAAATGTAGCGACTCTGAGACGTTCAGGCTCACT
>JBBJOX010000248.1:0-4638 GCA_037724245.1 Thermomicrobiales bacterium
GGTCGCTCTGACGTCGCTCGCGTTCCTCACGCGCCGACATTTTACGCTTGAGGTTCATTGCGAACGGATCGGACTGTGGAGATCCCAACCCGCCGACGTACCGATTCATGATCTGATCCTGAATCTGGCTCGATTTGATCGTCTGATCGTACGTCCGGCGCTTCGCGGGATTGGCAAGGGTGCTGTAGGCGCGATTCAGGTCCTTGGAAATTTCTTCCTGGGCGGCGCGCAATTCAGGCAAGGCGCGATCCGGGTGAGCTCGTTTGATCGCCACCCGGTAGGCTCGTGTGATTTCTGCAGTCGATGCGGTGACATCGACATTGAGTAATCGGTAGTAGTTTTCCTGTTCCGGTTTGAGCGCCACGAACACCCCACAAGGCACGGATCTGTTGCGTTACGAACGCATTGTACGTCGGACTCTGCGGATCACCGGCACGGTAGACACGTCACAGACTAAACTCAACGCAGTCAACGAGACCGCCCCGCGACCGCGTTGCTCTTCCCTGTCAACCATCCGTGGTTATCGTCCAGAGAGTTCGCCATGCGCGTGCAGATTGTTAGTGTCCCTTACCGCTACGATGCCAGGGACGAAGGACTCGGCCTCGGGCCGACCGCTTTGATCGAGCACGGGATCGTGGCCAAATTACGGGAGAGCGGGATCGATGTTCTCGATCCGACCGTGGCGACGCTGGAACCGGAACTTCGAGTCGACGGACCGATATCGCTCAACATTGGCCGCCTGGGAGCGAGCACGGCCGAGCTGGTTTCGACCGCCCGCAGCGGTGGTGATGTGGTGCTCGTGTTTGCCGGTGACGACACGGCAACTGTTGGCGTTGTCTCCGGTTTGCAGCAGACGCACGGTGCCGGTGCCCGGATCGGGCTTGTCTGGCTCGATGCCCATGGTGATTTCAATACCCCGGAGACAACGTACAGCGGTATTCTCGCGGGCATGCCGGTGGCGATTCTGGCGGGTCTGGCCGGACCACTCTGGCGAGGTTCGGCGGGACTGGCGGCGCCAATTCCGACAGACCGAATCATCGTTGCCGGCATTCGTGAACTGGACGAAAAGGAAGAGTCGCTGCTCCGCTCCACCGACGTCAAGACCATCACCGCCAAAGATAGTGTGAATGACAATTCGTTTCGAGATGCGATCAACAAACTTGCGACGAACGTCGACATGATCTACCTCCATGTCGATCTCGACGTGCTCGATCCAGCGCTGGTTCCGAGTTCTTCCACGCCATCGCGCAACGGTCTGGAAATCCGCCAGGCGGCGACGTTGCTGCGGATTGTCCTCGCCAGTGGCAAGGTGGCTTGTGTCAGCATTGCCGGGCTAAATCCAGGAGCGGGAGAACGCGGTCGACGATCGCTCCGGTCTACCACAGAGCTGATTCTCGAGTCGGTCCCCGCCTGGCACGATGAGAAAGAAGATGACGTTGTCGACGCCTGAGGTTTCGATGCAAATGCTTGCTGCCATTCTCGAGGAGCATTTCGCCCATCAGCTGGCGAATGGCAGTATCGATATCGTGGTCGAACATGGCAGCGATTCGATCGAGGTGCAGTCCGACGAATGGACGCTGAGTCTGGAAGGATCGCCGATCCGATCGGCGTTCATTGCCCTCGATTCCGTGACTGATACGGAGGCGCAGCATCGCGCTGAGCTTTCGACGACCTTGAACGCGCGCGACGTGAGCGCGATCAGCGATGCGAACCGGGCGCTGGACAATGGCATTGTACGGGCGCTGATCGAATCGGGAGATGGCGCCTCGCAGATTCTGGCGGAGATGATTACAGCGAATACCTGAGGTCCGTTCGTTGGGCTTCAGCAAAATTGGCTGGCTCACCTGCATAGCCCTATAGGGTCTGTCCAACATATTTTGCCTTGTAGCTGCAGACCTCAGGCTGTCCTGAGCCTGCGAATGGATGTCTGCCTTGATGCTTGGCCAGTGCCTGCGGCCCTGCTTCGTCGCGTGCAAGCGCACCGACTGATCGAGTGCCGGCAGCTCCTCATGATGACCGAGGCGGGAACTCTTCAGACATGAGTTGGAGCGATGCAATCTGGCTTCGCTGATTGATTCTTCCTTCGCCAGAATGACGACTCGGGAAAGTTAGGCGCATTCACTGTTGCGTCTGGTGCTATCCGGACCGGTGTTGCCAGGCGGCGTAGGCTGCTTCCCATTCTGATCGAAGCAAATCAAATACGAGGATGTCCCGATAGATGCCAAAGCGGCAGATTTCCGACTCGACTTTGCCCGCTGGCTGATATCCCTGCTTGAGCAACGCGGCGACCGATCGTGTGTTCGCTTCGTAAACGTCGGAGCGCATGGCGTGCATGCCGAGGGTTTCGAACGCGTATTTCAGTGAGAGATGCTTCGCCTCCGGCCCGTAACCGGAATTGCGGAACTGTTCCTCGAAAATCCCGATACCGGTTTCGGCATTGCGGTTGACCCAGTCGATGTCGCGAATCGACGTACCGCCAATCATTTCGTCCGAGTCGTTCAGGCAGATCGCGAAGTAGTAGGTCGACCGGGTGTCCTGTTTGTCCAGTTCGGCCAGCATATGCGCAAATGCCATGGCACTTGTCGGAACCCGCCCCCGTTCCATGTACCAGGTTTCCGTGGTGACAAGATCGGAACGGGACAGGACTCGCGCATCTGCCGGCTCCATCAGACGCAGGTAGATTCGTGGTCCTGAAACGAGCGGGTTACGCATGGTCTTGCTCCGCAGCTTTTGGGAATACCTATTCCGGGTTCAACAGTTGATAGAGGTGCAGATCCACAAAGCCTGTTGCTCGAAACACATGCTGTCGGAACGTCGCTCCCCTCTGAAAACCGAGTTGCCCGGCGGATCCGGTGAGATGCTCGTGATCGGCCGGGATTCGCATCAGGATGCTCGACACGCCGACTTCCTGAACCAGCCACGGCACGACGATCTGCAGCATGCGAACTGCGATGTCCTGCTGCTTTTCAAGCGTCAGGTCCCGCGAGGGCGTGATTGCGAGCGCTTCCACCCAGTGATCGTGGCGGTCGATTCGAACGCCGCCGACGATGTCGCCATCGGCACGCGTTCCCGCGATCAGCCGGATCAAGGAAGCATCACCCCATGGCACCGTTTCCGTTTCCTTCAGCGAGGCCAGTGCCCGTTCCGCCGTCATCGGCAACTGCTGCTCCTGCCAGCGCGAGGCGAGTTCGGCATCGCTCTCTTCCGGAGGGCGCATCCTGATTTCGTCGTCCATCAGATACTGTGCCCAAACGACCGATTCGCTCATCACCGATCCTTCTCGACCAATCAAGTACTGAACCTACCCAACGTGAAGCCAGCGTACAGCAAATTTTCATGTCGGTGACACACCATAGTGAAAGCACCTGAGGTCTCGCAACGCAGCAGTGCTTCTGCCAATATCAATCCACTCTGGAGTCACTTACCATGTCCAACCCTTCCTATAACAACGTTCCCCGTAGCACCAGTACGTCTCCACTGAATCGAATCCGGACGGTTTTTATTGCGCTACTCTTTCTTGTCACTGCCGGGTTTGGCCTGACACAAACGGAACTCTTTTCGGCCGACCACACGTCCACTCCGCCGATTGTGGAGTCAACAACGTCAGCTAATCTTCTCTCGGCGCAAACCGAAGACGATACAACCAGATCCATCGATCTCAGCGCTGCCGACGTCGCCGAACTGGCCAACCCCGCTGTCGTCACGGTGTACAACCTGCAGACCGCGCAGTCAGAGGGTATCCTGCCCGGCGATGATGTAGATGAAGATCCTCAGGCGGTCGGCACCGGTTCGGGATGGATCTACAGCGAGGACGGGTACGTCATCACAAATGCCCACGTCGTTGAAGGTTCGGAAAGCGTCGTGGTTCAGTTCTTCGATGGCAGCACTGCTGACGCCGATGTGACTGGCGTCGATGCGGTGCAGGATGTCGCGGTTCTGAAACTGTCGCCCGACGATGGATTGGAAGTTCCGGGAGTACTCGCCATCGGCGACTCGACCGCCCTGCGACCAGGTGAAGACGTCGTTGCTATAGGAAATCCACTCGGGGAATACGCGAATTCAGTTACGACAGGAACGATTGGCGGTTTGAACAGGTCGCTGGCGAACGAAGTCGGCGGATCGGTGGACAACCTGTTGCAGCACAACGCCGACATCTCCTCGGGGAATTCCGGTGGACCACTGCTGAATATGCAAGCTGAGTTCATCGGAATGAACGTCGCCAAGATCGATTCCACTGGTCAGCAGAATGTCAGCATCTCCGGTTTGAACTTTGCGATCGATGGCAACACCGTAGTTGACCGTGTCGAACAGATCATCGCGAATGGGGAGGTGGTTTATCCCTATCTCGGAGTGGAGACTGCTGAAACTATCGACGGAGTTCAGGTGATGAGCGTAGTTCCGAACGGACCGGCCGAGAACGCGGGCCTCGAAGAGGGAGACATCATCACTGCGGTCGCCGACGAGCAACTGACACCGAGCCTGAGCCTTTCGCAACTATTGTTTCAGCACAATGCCGGCGACACCATTGACCTGACGATCGATCGGGACGGTGAAACAATGACGCTGAGCGTGACGCTGGGTGAACGACCGGAGTCATTGAGTTAGGAAGTATTGCAGAAGAGTTGGTTTTTCATACGC
>JBBJOX010000249.1:0-4637 GCA_037724245.1 Thermomicrobiales bacterium
CGAATAATATCGATGCCTGATGTTTCGATTTTCTCGGCGAATTCCGCTACCGACATGACTGACGGCAACAAGACTGGAACGCGAATAACTGGCACGCTGCGCTTGACGGCGACGGTTCGTGCACCGCTCCCTCCGCCTTTTCGGCCGCGTCGATTATTGCCGCCACGTCGCGTTGAATTTCTGCCCATAGTATCTGTCACGGTGATTACTCCCTGGTGCTGACCGCTGCATCGTCCGTCGAACTTTTCGGTTCATCCGGGAGACCAGCCGCAAACTCCCGCAGTCTTTGAAGTGATTCGTCCGTGAGGTCAACATTCAAAGCACGAGACATGACGTTGCCGGTAATCGCACGCTCCCAGCAACTTCGTTGGTCGCAGAGATAGGCTCCTCGACCATTCATTTTTCCTGTTGGATCGATCACAACGTCGAGTTCAGGAGTCCGAACCACTCTTGTCAGCGAGCGTTTGGAATCCTGTTGGCGACATGCGATGCATGTCCGTTGCGGGACATGTTTGGGTCGAAAACCCTTGTTTCGCTTCGGTTTCGGTTGTGTTTGTGTCGACGAGGACAGTGGCATAGTCGCTACCCCCTCTACGACATATCGTCGCTCGAGGACGACGCATCGTCCCTGGCCCCAACTGCAACCGTCTCGTCGAGCGACACCGCGTCGTCCTCGATGTCTACGGAAACTGGCTCTTCGAGAGGCAACGAATCGCCTTTGGCTGCAACGGAAACGCTCTCGTCAAGAGACAACGCGTCACCGGTCGCCTGGTCGAAGCGAGCCTTGAGATCGCGCTCGTACATGACCTCGACAACACCACTTCGAATATCGACATCGACCTGGCGCTTGATCAACTCGTCAGCAAGTGGCCCATACGATTTGCCACTGATCGAAATCATGCCATCCGCACCAACGGCGCGAGGCTGACTTCCCTGCCAACTGAAATCTGGCATGTAGTCGTTGGCCGCTTCCCGCGCATTGCGGAAGAAATCGCTGCCAGATTCGAGCAGGGATTCCGGACCCTTGATATCGATGCGCCAGCCCGAGAGCTTGTAGGCAAGTCGGGCATTCTGCCCTTCCTTGCCGATTGCCAGCGACATCTGGTCGCTCGGCACGATGACCGTTGCAACCTTCTGCTCATCGGTTTCGGACAACGACACATTGGTCGGCTTGGCCGGGCTCAGTGCGTTTGCGATGAACGTGGCTGTGTCGGACGACCATTCGATCACGTCGATCTTCTCGCCGTACAACTCGTTGACAATGTTCTGGATACGAACGCCACGCACACCAACGCAGGAACCTACCGGGTCGACTTTCTCCTGCCTGGCCGCTACGGCTACCTTGGATCGCAGGCCTGGTTCCCTGGCGATTTCCATGATCTCCACAGCACCGCTCTGAATTTCAGGAACTTCCTGCTCGAACAGGCGCCGAATCAATCGAGGATCGGAGCGCGAAACAATCAGTTGCGGACCGCGCGGATGACTGTTGACCTCCGTCAACAGCACCTTGACGCGTTGGCCGGTGCGATAGCGTTCAGTTGGAACCTGCTCGCGAGCAGGCATAACAGCTTCAGCCTTGCCCAGCTCAACGATGACGGCCCGGTTGTCGGCACGCTGCACGACACCGCTCAAAACTTCGCCTTCCTTATCCTGATATTCCTTGTACACCGAGTCGCGTTCGTAATCGCGAATTTTCGTGTGCACCACTTGCTTAACGGTTTGCGCCGCAATGCGTCCGAAGTTTTCCGGTGTTCGCTTGATGATGATGACATCACCGATTACGGCTCCCGGAGATTCCCGGGTCGCATCATCGATTGAGATCTGCTCATCTGGCAGGGTAACGACCTCGACCACTGTTTTGTCGACGACGACCTGCATTTCGCCGGAATCCGAGTCGAGCTCGATCCGAACGTCTTCCTCTGAGCCGGTGGCTTTCTTGTAGACTGATGTAAGCGCTTGCTGGACAGACAATTGAACCGCTTCCCGAGGAATTCCTCGCTCGGCGGCTATCTGGGCGATCGCGGTATAGAGGTCACTCTTCACGCCGCGCACCTCCTAACTTTGATAAAAATGAAACCATCGATGACGAAGTACGGTGGGACCGATTTCGGATGCAGTTGTCCTCATTGGAACAACAAGAAACGCGGGCCGGGCCCCACGTTTGATCCCACAGAGATCGATTAGGCTAGTCGAAATATACCAGATCGACAATCGCACTTCAAATCAAAGATACACCCTCCCCTAGGCGTACGTGCTATAAATTGCTTCCGACGGAGCCCTTCTGTTCGGGGTTGAATCGCACGTTCCGCGCTTCCTCAAACGCCTTTCTGCCCCTTGAGCTTCATGTATTCCAGCGCGAGAAAGGACCCATGCTCGATCGTGGCCTGAACAACCGGTTGCGCCAACGATCACGCCGTGCTGGTGTGATGATCGGCGTTTCCATGGTTATCACCATGGCACTCTGTGTCGCCGGATTTTCAGTGATCTTCACTGTGCTGGACGAATTCACGGCCGATTTTGTCTCCGAGGAGACTCCTGACGCCGAGTCGACCAGTCCATCCCAACAACCTGAAAACCAGCCCACCGCAGCCCCGACCGAACCACCTGAAACGACCGAAGCCGAGGCCGAGACTCCGCCGCCAGCTGCTGAAGCGACGGTTGATCCCGCCGAAGATGACGATCAGGTTGCAGCCCAGGAAACTGCCGAGGCCGACACCTTCGTTCCGGATTATCAGAACTCGGCCGGGCAGACCATTAATCTCCGCTCAGGGCCTGGCACGAACACCGAAGTCGTCATTGTGTTGACCCCCGCCCAGGAGCTGCAGTTCCTCGGCGAAAGTCAGGTCTCAACAAATCCGGCACGAGATGGAATGCAGGCAGATGAGGAATGGATGAACTTCGCTACCGAGGACGGTCAAGAGGGCTGGGTTCGTGAAATCGACGTAGAACCATACGATCCGGATGCATAGTCACCCATCGACCCAGACAGGTTCAGGAGCAACCCAATCATGCAGCAAGTAACCATCGTTGGTCTGGGCCTCATCGGGGGATCGATTGGTCTGGCATTGCGTCGCTGGTCGTCAGAGAACAGCAACGCCCTGCGCATCGTCGGTTTTGACGAAGACATGGCGAAGCAATCGCTGGCCAAGAAGAAGGGCGTCGTAGACGCTACTGAATGGTCGCTGGGCAATGCCGTCAAGGATTCCGACATCGTCATCGTGGCGACGCCCGTTGGATCGATGCAGCAGGTGTTCGAGGATATCGGCTCCCATCTCAAGCATGGAACCGTCGTGACCGATACCGGTTCTACCAAGGCCGACGTGCTGGCCTGGTCGAAAGCACTACCAGCCGGCGTCTCCTTCATCGGAGGACATCCGATGGCCGGTAAGTCCGAGTCGCTGGAGGCGGCCGACGCCAACCTCTTCAAGGGAGCGACCTGGGTCATTTGCCCGTCGGTCTCTGCCGATGAGGAAAGTATCAAAACAGTGCTCGGCATAGTCGCGACCACCGGCGCCGAATCCTACTTCGCCGATCCGGTGGACCACGATAGTTTCGTTGCCGGGATCAGCCATCTCCCATTCGTCGTCGCTGCAACGCTGGCCCGATCGGTGGTCAGTGATCCCGCCTGGCGTGACATGAAGGGACTCGCGTCGAGCGGATTCCGCGACACAACCCGCCTTGCCCTCGGCAATCCTGTCATGCACGCGGATATCGTCCGCTCCAACAAGGAGTCGGTCAATCGCTGGGTCACCCAGATGATCGAAGGGCTGGAGGATTTCCAATCCCGCCTGAACAACCCAGACGAAGAGACATCGCACAAGGCTGTTCGTGAGTATCTCGAAGAGGCTCAGGACGCCAGGGCGCGTGTTGAAGTCGCAGTCAATCGGGCATCGGAGCAGTCTTCGGCAACGCAGGATCAGCTCAACAAGGAAACTGTCTCCGACCAAATGGGACGCATGTTCCTCGGGGGATTCGGCAAGCGACGGCGCGACAAGACGGAAGCGCCGCCACGTCGATAACCGGAACTACGGGAGAATCGCCCAATCCTCCGGCAACCTGTAATGGTAGAGTGCGGGAGTCGGTCGACCGTTGAGACGGATACGCCCACGACCCTGCCGCTGCAGATCACTGTAACTGTTCTGAACCTGAATGATCCGTTGCTCTTTCAGATTGAATATCACGAGGCCAAGTCGACCCGGTTCGAGGCTTGCCTGCCGGGTCTCGGCATCCCAGATTCGAAACGGACTTAAGGGGTCGAACCCTGGTTCAACCGGAGGCACCGGATCGTCACCGGGGACATGATGCTCCTCGAAGGAAAGAATGCCCCGGCGTACTTCTGCAGTCCAGTCGGCATCGTAGCGCTGCGTGCGCGACAGAATGTCCTGCCACGTCAGCGATCCGTGACTGCAGGCAGCAGCGACAGCTTTGGCCGCGTGCGCCGGACCGAGAAAACTTACCGAGCTTGCAGGATCTATGATGTTGAGCCGGAAACGATCGAAGGTCATTGTCTGATCCACTGGAACTATTAGGCCCGACCAGGTTCGGACGTCACCGAAAGAAGCGCGCTGTACGGTACCATATTGCCACGTAGCCTCGGGTCGATCAGCGACAGTTACGATGGGTATCCAAGGTACAGG
>JBBJOX010000250.1:0-4618 GCA_037724245.1 Thermomicrobiales bacterium
GCATGTGCGCCACCGGTTCATCTGGAAATGCTCTTCGCTTACTGATCGAAGAAGAACTGTGCAGGATTGGACGGTCCGGGATTCGGATACACCGACGCCTGCGGCATACCCGTCATTGGAACGTTGCGGAAGTTGGTCTTCTTGATTCCGTATTCCATTCCTGGCAGTGCGACGCCGATGACCCAGAAATTTTCCTGTGCAATCGTCAGGATCTCGTTCAGCAACTGGGTCTGTTCTTCCGTATCGGCTGTGGCCCGAATCTGATCGAACAAGGTTTGCTGGGCAACGATTGCCTCCGGTCCCTGTTCCGGCTCGGCCAGTGGTTCGGCTGGTTTCGTCCACCAGTACACCCATGGCACACCGAAGCGCATACCGGCAAACGCCATGTAGTTGTATGGATTCAGCAACGCGTCCTGAAGTCCGGAACCACCCGGCCAGACGGCAGCATCGTGATCGTTGGCGTCGCAGCGCGCCTGGAAGAGCGATCGATCCTCGGTCATCGCCTGCACATCAATGCCAACCTCACGCCAGTACGGAATGATCAGGCTGGAGGTATCGACCATTTCCGGGAATTCGCCGGCAACCGGAACCTCGACGACAAAGGTGAGTTTTTCGCCATCCGGGCGCAGGCGCCAGCCGTCGCCGTCCTTGTTCGGCAACACTTTGTCCAGATGTTCGTTGGCCAGAGCCACATCGTATTCGGTGTATTGCTTGGCAAGCGTCTCGTTGTAGTACGGGGTTTCGACACGTGGTGCCGCCTGCCATGGTTCGCCCTGGCTGACGTAAACGACATCGATCACTTCCTGCCGGTTGATCGCGTAGGAAAGGCCAATACGGAAATCCTTGTTCTGGAAGATTTCACGCAATGCCGGGTTCTTGTGCGTCTGGTTCAGCATGTAGATGTCGGTGTTCATGATCGACGGATTGGCATCGAAGAACTCGAGCTGGGCCGCTTCGAGGCCGTCCGCCAGCACAGGCTTGTTGCGGAGGGTACAGAAGTGCCGCATGTGCATGTCGAGTTCGCCATTGAGCGCCTTCAACAGCAGGACCTGAATGTCCTCGACGACGTCGTAATTGATGCCATCGATATACGGGAGCTGATTCCCCTCGGTGTCGACCTTGTAATAGTAGGGATTGCGCTGAAACGTGACGCGAGTGCCGACGCCGTATGGCTCGACCATTGTCCAGGCGTGGAGCCGTGGGAGTTCCGGGTTGGTCCAGAGGGCGTTGACCGGCGATCCAGGAATAACGCCACCCTTGGTCTTGAAGAGTTCGACCCAGTCGGCGGCACCGGCCTCGGAAACGAGCTGATCGAGATTGGTCGTGTTGTAGGTTGGATGGAACTGGCCCAGATAGTGCTTCGGATTCTGCGTCCAGCCACTATCGAGACCGCAGAGGCGCTGCTGCATGAAGAGACCGTTGGCCCGTTCGAAGGTGACAGCAAACGTAACGTCGTCGATTTTCTCGACGGTGAACGGATTATTGTCTGGCTGACCGACCCCAAGTTCTGCGTTCAGGGTGACATCGTTCACGTAGAAGAGAATGTCATCGACGCCGAACGGCTCGCCGTCGGACCACTTGTGACCCGGGCGCAGGGTGAAGGTGTAGGTCCGGTTGTCGGCGCTGATTTCGTAGGCGCTGGCGAGACTGGGAATAACTTCGTCCCACTCCTCGGAGAAGCGGACGAGGTGGTCGTATCCAATGTAGCGCTGGAACACGTGCTGATCGGCACCGCCGAGTACCGCGGTGCGCCAGGTTCCTCCGTACTTGCCAACCATTTCCGTTGGTTCAACGACGAGTGGTTCCGAAGGGAGTCGCTCACCAACGGGTGGCAGCGTTCCGGCCGCGACCAGATCAGCCAACGCCGGGGCTTCCTTGAAATCCATGCCGCCGACCGGAGTCTGGGCCACGATCTTGTTGCCATTGGCCAGCATCAGCACGGTGAAGCTGGATCCACCAGCCACCTGCAGCAGGCGGCGTCGAGTAATGCGTCGATTCATAGAAAGACTCCCTGGTTCACTGTGTCTACTGACGAACTCCTGTGCGCCCTGCGGCGAAGGTCCCGGGTGGTGAACACGAAATTGAACTGGCGACGCTTACCTCCTGCAACAAGCGATACTCTCCGGACAGGAACTGCCCGCAACGTATCGGCAAGTGGCGGCACTGTCAAGCGTTTTCAATGGGTCTGCACGCATGCGAACTGGCTTGACACACTATCGGACCTTGGCGACGATAGCTACCACATAGCGCCTGATTTCCGATGTTCCGACCACTGTCCAAGGATGGACCCATGCCACCAAAACTGACTGTCATCGATTCCGATATTCATCCGACAATGGATCCTCGCCGGGTTGTCGAATTTCTCTCCGAACCATGGAAAACCCGCTATGGCAGTGGTAACCGATCTCCGGGAACGCTGGGTTACTGGAACTCGGCGGGATTTATTCAGTCCGATGCGGTGACCGACGATGGCGACATGATCGCCTCGCATCCGCGAACGCTTTCGGAACAGTACTTCGATGTCCACAATCTCGAGTTTGGCATTCTCAATTCCGAGAGTGCGATTCACATCGGAGTCGGCCCCGAGCAGACGTATGGCGCGGCGGTCATCTCCGCGATGAACGATGTGATGGTGCACGACTGGCTGACGGTGGATCCGCGATTCCGGGGATCGATCAACGTTGCTCCATCCGATCCGATTCTGGCGGCGGAGGAGATTCACCGATTGGGAAATCATCCAGGGATGGTTCAGGTGATGATGGGGAGCGGCGCTCGCGTCCCGTATGGTCAGCGCTTTTACCATCCTATTTATGAAGCTGCCGTTGCCTACGATCTGCCGGTGGCGATCCACCCCGGGAACGAAGGTGTCGGTATTTCCGGCGCACCGAATGCTGCCGGATATCCATCGTCCTATCTGGAATGGCACACAACACTCGTCACCAGTTACATCGCGCATTTGGTCAGTCTGGTTACCGAGGGTGTGTTCCAGAAATATCCGACGCTGAAGTTCGTGATGGTCGAAGGCGGGCTTTCGTGGCTCCCTCCATTGATGTGGCGACTCGACAAGAACTGGAAAGCCCTTCGCCTGCAAACACCGTGGCTCGAGGAAAAGCCGAGCGAATATATTCAGCGCCACATCCGGCTGACCACACAGCCAGTCGAGGAACCGGACGAGCCGCGCTTCCTCAAGGCCATGCTGGAGATGTTCGATGTCGGGCAGATGGTGATGTTCTCCAGTGATTTTCCGCACTGGGATGGAGACACCGTCGACTTCGCCGCTCGTCCGTTCTCGCAGGAGCAACGCCCACGCGTGCTCTCGGAAACTGCCCGCGAACTCTACAAACTTCCGGCGGCGACCGCAGCAGAACCGGTACTGGCAGGCACCACCGCCTGACCGGCACCAGTAGCCCGGGTTCCCTTTTTCACACGTAGCGGCGAACCTACGTGTTCGCCAAAGGTCTCCGAGTCTCGATGCCGAAATTGTAAAGTATCTATCTATGCGTGCGTGCATCGTCATTCACCCTCCGTCATCCTCAGTCTCGTTCCGCTGGTTTTAACAACACCTCAGAACGGACTGCGGTCTGCCGTTACGCGAACAACGAGGCTGAACGTGCTATCCGGGATGATCGGGCCTGTATTTGCGAGTTGAAGCGATGCGGAACGGCTTGGCCGCGGATTCTTCCTTCGTCAGAATGACAACATCAAAGAGCCTTTTGCCAAAGAGTGAGAAATGCGAGGCACGTTGAAGAGATCGTTTTACGCCTTCAGAACAAGGTACGGTCCACCGCTACAAACCTATACGGGAGTCTGGGCGGTCCAACCCTGCCGGTGACTTGACGATATCCGGATAGTAGCTATACAATTGGAAGCATGAGGCGGTGGCCGGGCTTGCGGCGCTCCCGGAGGTCTGGGGGTGATGCGGTCCGGCCACTTTATTCGCGAGCCATCAGGTTCACCAACTGTTTTCCGGTCGGGCACTCCTCACACCAAATGCCTCGCGTGGCGAGGAGTGGACTGATCCGGATCTCCAGGAGTTTCATACTCATGTCTTTCAACAGTTCGCACGCAGGTCAATTCGATCATCTTGTCAGTCAGTTCCGCAATGGATCGATCGATCGCCGATCGTTCCTGAGCGGTGCCGCCATGCTCGGTATCGGTGCCGCAGCAGCGACGTATCTCGCCACGGTGCCGAAGGCGGGAGCACAGGCTACGCCGGGGACGAGCCCGGTGGCATCGCCAGCTGCGGTCGTTGCCGACACCGATCGTCCGCAGGTCGGGACGGAAAACCAGACGCGCGGTCAGGGTGATCAACTCCGGATCATCTGGTGGCAGGCGCCGAGTCTGCTTTCACCTCACCTGAATGGCGATGCGTCGGCATCGGGTCTGGCCCTCGAACCGTTGATGACCTATTTTCCGGGCGAAATTCTGGGTCCGGTGCTGCTCGACGTTGTTCCGACTATCGAGAACGGATTGCTGGCGGCCGATCTGAGTACCGTCACGTTGCGATTGCGCGCCGGACTGCTCTGGAGCGACGGTACTCCGGTGACAGCCAACGACATTGCGTTCACCTGGGCCTGGATTGTCAATCCGGACAACGCCTCGACCAGTTTCGAACTCT
>JBBJOX010000251.1:0-4585 GCA_037724245.1 Thermomicrobiales bacterium
TGAACACGCCGACGTTGTGCCCGGCTCCGGTGGGACACTATCATGGCAGGGTGATCACCCTATGGTGCTATCGATCTCGTTGGTGAATTCGGGAACAGCGCTTCGCGACAATGGTGCCGGATGGCTTTGGACCGACAACAATTGATGAGTCGCAGCGGCAATTCCGTCACTACACCTCCCACTCTTCTTCTCGTCATCCTCGGTGTGGCGTTCCTGGTGCGCCTCGTGGTGGCACTTCGAACAGGGCTTCAGGTCGATGAGTCGCGGATGGCGTTCCTGATCGAGACGATTGCCGGGAGCGGGCTTCCAAAATTTCACTCCGATGTCTTTTACCTGATAGGCACGCCTGTCGGGTATCTTTTTGCGCCGCTGGCCTGGATTTTCGACGGTTCGACGTTCATCACGGCGATTCGCATGGGTCACGTTGTGCTGGCCACGATCGGTATCTACTTCGTCTGGCGATTCGTACTGGAGTTGACCGGGAATACAGCGGCAGCCGTGGCGGTGACGATCGCCGCGACACTCGATCCGCTTGGCATCTACTGGGGAACTGTGGCGCAACCATATTCCATGCTTTCGCTGGCAACCTTGCTGGTGGTGTATTCGGCATGGCGAGCGATGTCGGAACCGGACTCCCAGGTGTTGCGCCGAATCGATCTGTCCAACCCGCTGGTCTGGCTTGTGATCTGGCTGGCCATCGGCAGTTTCACGCACTATGCAATCTGGCTGGTGATTCCGGGAGTCATTGTGGCCAGCTATCTGCGTTGGGGCAAGGTGCTGCTACGGGCAGCGCATCCGATGCGGGTTGCGCTCGAGCTGTCGATCATCTTCCCGATTCTTGTCTGGATGTTCGGGAGTTGGATCGGCCCTGGTTCGGGATCCAGTTTCAATCCTGGTCCACCGGAGTTCAATCAGATCTGGAATAACGCGATGCGGTTGTGGCAGGTCGATGTCAATCTTGGCCTGTGGCGCTCGCTGTACTACGGTTCGACCTTCAGTCAATTCGTTCCCTTTCTCATCCTGCTGGCAACAGGGATGATCGTAGGCTGGTATTTCCTGAAGGAGCGACTGGCCACATCCGAGGAAGCGTCGGACCCGATTCCGACGTTCGGTATTGTGCTGGTGCTAGCCAGTTACTGGGGTCCGCTGCTGATCATCGCAAACGGATCGCTGTCAGTTTTGCTGATCGGTGTGCTGCCGTTCGGTTACATGGTGATTGGCTTGGCGCTGTTGAAGATGGTCCCGGTTTGGGACATACGGCTGGATCGACGGCGGATCCGGATGGCACCGCCTGTTATCGCGGCCGGATTGTTGCTCCTGCCGGTGGTGTTCTACCTGATTCAGGGGACTCGATGGCAAATCGACTTTCGATCAGGTGATCCTGATTACTACGAGGCGTCCAGCTACATCGAAACCGTGCTGCAACCGGACCAATTGCTGCTGACCCCTTTTCCGGCGATTGCGTGGATGGAAATGGGTGACGTAGGTCGATCCCGCATCGTTCCGTTGGCCGGGCCCAAAGACGGGACAAGGTTGGCTAGCGAAACGCGGAACCTGAGTTCGTCCCGGGCACCCGACTACTATGTCGATTACTGGACGGGAAAACCGGCAATCGGGACAACGGCCCAACTCTGCCAGTTTTTGCTCTACGTCGTACCGGCTCCGTTGATTCTGATGGACGTCGATCGATTGGCATCGGATTCGTCGTTTCGGGGAGATTTTGCGACCGTGATCAATCAGGGAACGCTGATCATTTCCGAGGGCGAGAACGGGCTGCAACTTCGAACTCCGCTGACGCTGGATCAATGGTCGATTCGGGCTCAGGAGTTGTGTGGTATCGCGCCCGCCCCGGCGTAGCGGAACCTGTCGCGACTGTCGACAACATTTCGTATTCTCTGACCTGGCAGATGTCTTCGGTCGCCAAACCTCCATGTTTGTTGGGCGCCTGACGCCTGGATCACTCGAAATCAGGAGCCTTGATTGCAGGAGTCAATGTCATCGGAGCGAACGTTCCGGGAGAAAATCCGGACCGGAGCGGGTACGGATCTGATTGCCTTGCTGGTGCTTTTCGTTGGTATCGGCATCGTGTCGGCACATCGCTTCTACTATGACAACTGGCTGGCCCGGCACGATATGCTGGCGTTTTTCCTGCCCTGGCACGGGTTGCTGGGCGAGCGTCTGGCCAACTTCGATGTACCTGGCTGGAATCCCAATGTTTTCGCCGGTACACCTTTTCTCGGCGATCCCGAATCGGGTTGGTTGTACTTTCCGGCAATGATTCTCTTCCCATTCCTTCAGATCACTGTTGCAATGAAGGCAATGATTCTGCTGCAACTGGTGATCGGGGGAACGGCCACCTACTCGCTGGGTCGAGTGCTGGGGTATGGCGTTCTCGGAGCGTTGATGAGTGCCACGGCATTTACCTTTGGTCCGTTCCTGATGGCGCAAACCGATTGCTGCACGGTGGGCGCCGGGCTTTCCGGATGGCTGCCAGTTGCCTTTCTCGGGGTCGAACTCGGATTGCGAAGCAGGCGCTGGTTGTCCCGGGTCAGTGCATGGAGCCTGACCGGGCTCGCGATTAGCCAGATGCTGGCAGTCTGGCTCGGTCAGGGTGCGGCGATCGGGTTACTCATGGTTGCGGCCTGGATCGCGTATCGCGGGTTGATCGATCCCCTGGTGGCATCCAATCTGAAACAGCGACTATTGCAGACACTCATTAGTGGAATTTCTTCATTGGGGATTGGTTTGGGGATCTCGGCCTGGGGATTGTTACCACGGTTGGCCGTGAATGCGGAAACGAGCATTCAGGGTGGTGACTATTCGAACGCACCCGGTGCCCAGGATGAATCGCCAATGCTGGTATTCCAGATGTTTGACTATCTGTTGCGAGACGATCGGATCGGGCGCGAAACGGCAATCGGCGGGATCGTGGCGGCGCTGGTTGTGATCGCGCTCGTTTTCGGGCGGCAACGCTACGCGATTCCATTCTTCATTTTGCTCGGGATCGGTCTTTTGGCGTTGGCCACTCCACCGAACGACTTCCAGCAATTGATGTACCTGATTCCGCGGCTCGAGGTGTTGCAGATACACAGTCCGAGTCGGGTGTTCTGGATTATCTCGATCATTCCGGCGATGCTGGCAGGGGCGGGTCTCAAGAGTCTGCTCGATCATCGGGGCAACATCATGGCCCTGCCGTTTCTGCTGGTGCCAGCTGCGGTGCTGTACGTGATTCGGGATTATCTGGCGGATCACGGACAGCCGATCGATGCCTCGGTGGAACGCGTAGCCCTGATTTCGTTGGGCCTCGCCGCAATCATGCTGATTCCGTGGGGTGTGATCATCGAATCCTGGCGAGATGCTATTCCGCGGCTGGCTGGCGTTGCATTGATCGTGCTGGTATTCGCCTGGCCGAACGTTCCCGAAATTCTCGACACCGTGGAGAATCCACGGATACAGCCGGGTGCGCTTCAGTTGTGGGGCAAGGACGAGATCATTCAGGAGACGATCGACACGACGCTGGCGACGTCCGATCCCGGTGGTGCCGGTGAGTTCCTGCAGGCTCGTATGCAGGATGGCGAGCAGTTTCGCTACATTTCGTATGCAGGAAACGGGAGTGAGTTCGGTCCCAACGTATCTGCCCCGGCAGGTCGTCTCGATCCCAACAACGTTGGCATGCTCGTCAACGGACGACCGATGCAACTCAATCTGCAACAGGTTTCTGGCTATAACCCACTGCAATTGCTCAACTTCCTGAAGTACGTCGCCGTGGCCAATGGACGGTACCAGGATTATCATCATGCCGATTTTTTCGGAGCAGCGGCGGATTCGCCACTGATCGATATGCTGAATGTGCAGTATTTCATCGTCGATGCCTCACTCGATCTCGCCCGGGCGGATGTCGCGGCGTTCTCGCGGCAGGGTCCGGAGGTGTTCCGCGACGATCTGGTCGTGATCTACCGAAACGATTCAGCATTCGCCCGCGCCTGGATGATTCACGATGTGCGACCAGCAGACGAGCTCTCGCTGCCCCGGTTGAACAATGGGGAAGTCGACGCGGCGACCGTAGCCTTTGTCGATGACTACAGTGAACAGTCGTTCCCGGTGGCTCCGCTCGCGTCATCCGGTGATGTCGTGCAGATGGACACCTGGGAGGCTGATTCGTTCCAGGTTCAGGTGAACGCAGGTTCCGACGGATTGCTGGTGCTGAGCGAGGTTCAGGCCGCTGGCTGGAAGGCCTATGTGGACGGGTGGGAGACCGACATCGTGCTGACGAACGGACTGTTCCGCGGGGTTCCCGTCAGTGCTGGTGAGCACTCGGTGGAGTTGCGCTACGAACCGTGGCAGGGAACCGTCGGCATGTGGACAACCTCTGTGGTCGGGCTGGGAACGGTGGCAGTCTGGTGCGTCATGGCGCTCGATTGGTATCGGCGCCGCCGAATCGCTTGACAATGCTGCTGGCTGCACGGTACGTTGCTATCTGCGCTTGAGACATGTGTGTCGACGGCGGGGGTGGGGTGTCTCCTGGACGCCTACTCAGTGTTTTTGCGATGGATGGCTGGCCACTCAGGTGGTCTGGCGTTCGGAG
>JBBJOX010000252.1:0-4576 GCA_037724245.1 Thermomicrobiales bacterium
GGAAATTCACGTTTGGCGGCGAGATCGGCGCCGAAGCGGGTAAGTTGGCCGACGATGGCGTCCATCTCGCCGGCGATCGCCACGCGGAGACGTTTGTCTTCATCGCGCTGATTTTCCTTGGATCGGTATCCTGTGTAACCTGGCACTTTGGCCAGCCAACCGGAAATACGTTCTTCCATGAACATTTCCTCCTGAATGGCTACAGAAAAATTTCAGCTCCGCAGTACGGACATTTGATAAGTCCCTTGCCTGCGAGTTCTACCTGACCACCACAATTGGGACAGTTCTGCTGCCCCTGTAGTTTGCTGGCCTCGACTGAATAGAGCACACCCTTGTCCCAGTCGACGTAACCGGAAAAGAGTCCACGACCGACCAGCTGTCGCAGATCCTGCTGAACCTTCTCCGTTGTAGATTTAAGGTCGAGAACCAGATCGGAGATCTGGACCATGCCGCGCGTCTTGACCGCATCGAGCAAGGCCCGTTGCTCCTGGAAGGTTGCAAGTTCTTTCGCTTCGGATCGCCCACGGACGAGGAAGAAAATTCCTCCGCCGACCAATGGCAGGACAAGAAATCCGAAGAGCAGAATGAATCCGAGCGCAGCACCGGAACCTTCCAGCGTCCCTTCATTGATCCCTGAGATCAACCAGACGGTGATGCCGATGCCGAGAATGACACCAACCCCAAGCAGGATGATTCCGATAACCCGACCTGAAGCTGCCACACAAACTCCTTCCAGACTGAACATTCATTCCGGCGTGACGCGTCCGGCATTTCACAGCAGCCGCACCGGCAACACCATCTGTATGCGAGCGAAGTATACAGATGCACCCTAAGGAATGACTGTGGATTCAGCCAGATTTCATGGGATCGTCCACCAAAGCAAACATGAGATCACCTTTGCAGGCCAGTTCGCCATTGACGGTGGCTGTGCCACTGGCAGTGCAGATACTGCGACGAACCGGTTGCAGGGTGAGCTCGAGGCGAAGCGTGTCGCCAGGTTTCACTTGCCGTTTGAAGCGAACGTTGTCAATTCCGGCAAAGAGCCCAAGTTTGCCGGAGAAGTCGCCGCTGCTGGCCAGGGTGATTCCACCGAGTTGAGCGAGTGCCTCGACGATGAGCACGCCGGGCATGATCGGTAAATCCGGGAAATGCCCCTGAAAGAAAGGCTCGTTGGCAGAGACGTTCTTGATTCCAACTCCGAACCGAGGGGCATCCAGTTCGACTATGGTGTCGACCAACAGGAATGGGTACCGGTGCGGGATGAGTTTTCGGATGGCCACGGAATCGAGCAGGACTGTATCGGACATGCGACGAGCCTTCTAGGATCATTTGATCCAGAACTTTTGAGACGTGCAGAACGGCCCAGAGTGTAGGCAAGGTGATTCAACGATGTCAATTGAGCGTAGCAGTTCCATGCGGAGGGTGGACCCGGCACGGAGTCGCGTCTGCGTGACAGGTGCCGGTGCATGGGGAACCACGCTGGCGATGGTGGCGCATCGGGCAGGTCGGCAGGTCTTGCTTCTCTCGCGGTCGGCAGACGTGGTCGAACATCTCCGGCTGCGACGGCAGCATCCCACATCGTTGGCGGGGGTGAAGATTCCGAACGAGATCGATGTGCAGGAACTTCGATTCTGGATTCCGCATGCGGACGATGTGGTGTTGCTTGCGATTCCGGTGCAGCAGCTCCGGATGGCAGTTGGTGAACTTCCACAGTCACTCAATCAGACAGTCATTGTCAATGTTGGCAAAGGTATCGAGGTGGTGACGATGTTGTCGCCATTGGCAATCCTCGAGCAGGTGATCCCCGATGTGGATGTCAGTCGATTGGCTGTGCTGAGTGGGCCTAACCTTGCGCTCGAAATTGCTCGCGGCCAGCCGGCGACGGCAGTGGTGGCGTCCAGATCGACTGAGACTGCCGAGCGGATTCAGCTTGAGTTGTCGTCCGCGTCTTTCCGAATCTACACAGGCAGCGACACGATTGGTGTCGAGATGGGTGGGGCGCTGAAGAACATTATTGCGATAGGAGCCGGCATTGCGGATGGACTCGGAGCCGGGCACAACGCCAAGGCCGCATTCCTGACCCGCGGGATTGCAGAAATAGCCAGACTCGGGATTGCCTGTGGGGCCGAACCGATGACGTTTGCCGGACTCTCGGGAATTGGCGACCTGATCGCGACCTGCGGCAGCACCCTGAGCCGCAATCACACCGTCGGGCGTGGTCTGGCCGAAGGTCATGCGCTCGATGAGATCGTGGCGATGATGTCCGAAACGGCGGAAGGAATTGAAACGACGCGAGCCGCATTGAGCCTTGCCGAACAACTCGGAGTCAATGTGCCGATCATCCGTGGCATGCACAGCGTGCTCTTCGAGGGTGCTTCACCGGTTCAGGCGGCGGCGGATTTGATGGCGCGGGATCCAACATCCGAGTCGTTCATGTGATCAGGAGCGTTGGATCAATTGCTCGCGGGCCGGACCGACACCAACGTAGGTAACTCGCGTGTCGAGTTTTTGCTCGATGCCAGCGAGATAGGAGTGCACTTCGGCAGGAAGATCCTCCCAGGATTCGATGTTCGTGGTGTCACTGTTCCAACCGGCGTATTCTTCCCAGATCGGAGCAGCACCTTCGAGGTCGTCGAGCAGGGCGGGAACATGGTTCATGACCCTATCCGGAAACTGGTAGCCGGTACACATGCTGACCGTCTCAAAGACATCGAGCACGTCGACCAGCGCGATATTCAGATCGGTGACGCCATTGAGCCTCGCGGATTGGCGTGCCGCCACAGCATCGAACCAGCCGGTTCGCCGCGGCCGACCAGTCACCGTTCCGTACTCGTTGCCCCGGGCGCGAATCAGTTCGCCAACATCGTCGGTCAGTTCCGACGGCATGGGGCCGCCTCCGACCCTGGTCGTGTAAGCCTTATAGACGCCAATCACACGATCGATCTGGGTTGGTGCCACTCCAGCTCCCTGACATGCGCCAGCCGCTGTGGGAGAGGAAGACGTGACATAAGGATAAGTTCCGTAGTCGATATCGAGCATCGCGCCTTGGGCGCATTCGATGAGAATATTCGCACCTTTGGCCAGTTCGTCCTGCACCACGACTTCGGATGCGATAACGTGTGATCGAATTCGATCCGCCCACCCGGTCAGGTCGCGATAGAGACTCTCAAACTCGTAGCCCTCCGCACCGTAGACCGATGCCAGTAACTGATTTTTCGAATCGAGTTCGATCGCGAGCTTGCGGCGGAGGATCTCTGGCCGGAGGATATCGGCCACTCGGATGCCGTGGCGCGATGCCTTGTCGGCATATGTCGGTCCATTGCCGTTGAGTGTGGTGCCGATTTCGTCCTGTTCCCGTCGTGTTTCCTCGAGCTGATCGAGGGCACGATGCCATGGCAACACGAGATGGGCGCGATCGGAAATGCGGAGATTCGAGACGTCGATTCCGCGGCTGAGAAGATCGTCCATTTCGGCGATCAGGGTTGGCAGTTCGATTGCCACCCCTGCTCCGAGAACGCAAATACAGTTCGGGTTGAGGATGCCCGATGGCATGAGCCGGAACTTGAACTTGCCCTGCGGGGCGACCACTGTGTGGCCGGCGTTGCTGCCGCCATTGGCCCGCACCACCATGGTGGCCGAGGACGAAAGTGCGTCGGTAAGTTTCCCTTTGCCTTCATCGCCCCAGAGACCGCCGAGGATAATTGTTGCGGGCATGATCTTGACTCCATCGTTCTGGCATGCGCCGACGCCGGTACGAGAGCTCGAACCGGGCATGGAAATGGCCGGAGATTGCTCCCGGCCACAGCTACCGTTTCTTTTTGCTATTGTCGCAGACTTTGGAGTTCCATGAAAAGCTCGCGTTCCCGTTCAGAGAGGTCGTCAGGGATCTCGATTTCGGTTTCCACCAGCAAATCACCGCGCTCGTCACTGGTCGACCCAAGTTTCGGCATGCCTTTGCCACGAAGCTTGTACGTGCGACCTTGCTGCGTTCCCGGCGGGATGTTGAGCGCAACGTGACTGACGACGGTGTCGACTACGATTTCTCCCCCGAGGACCGCTGTATACAGTGGCACCTTGATCCTGGTCACCAGATCGCTCCCTTTGACGGTGAAGCGCGAATCCGGCGCAACGGTGATCGCAAGGTAGACGTCGCCGGGAGGTCCGCCACTTTCGCCGGGGCCGCCCTGGGCGGCGACGCGAACCCGGGAGCCGGAATGAACTCCGGCTGGAATGCGAACCTCGAGCCGTTTACTGCGCGTTACGGTGCCTGTACCGTCGCAGGTTGGGCATTCCATGTTTCTTGCGTATCCGGTTCCGTGACAGGTGGCACACGGTTCCGGTGCGTTGATCGAGACCTGACGAGCCGTTCCTGTCATTGCCTCCCGCAGCGAAACACTGGCAATGATCTCGATATCCTGGCCGCGGCGAGGACGCGTGCGGGTCGCGGCGCGCTCAGCCGTCGCACCACCTTGCTGGTTACTGAAAATCAGGTTGAAAAAATCGGAGAATCGGCCCGATCGTTCCCGGTATTCGAAATTTCCATTGGACGGATCACCGGTGAACCAGGCTTCGAAAT
>JBBJOX010000253.1:0-4568 GCA_037724245.1 Thermomicrobiales bacterium
AGTGTTGGCGAGTCCACCATAAATATCGGAGCCGGGGAAGACGAAGCCGCGCCGCTTGCTCAGCGCCACGATTTTCTCCATGGTTGCCGCTCGCGGAACGGCCGCGGTTTCGGGCACAGATTGATTACTCATTGTGGGTATCCAGATCGTTGTGGGGAAGTTCGAAACAGTTGGCGGGATCAGGGGAGCCTAGGACGCTCCCTCGGTACCCTCTCCGCTGGCTTTCCCGGCATTGGCGAGCTGTCGATAGACCTGGGTTGTCGAGATACTGACATGCCCGAGCAATTGCTGCACGTCGCGCAGTTCGGCTCCCTTGTTCAAGGCATGCATGGCGAAGGAGTGGCGCAGGGTGTGTGGGGTGATGTCATCGATGCCCGCACGCTCGGCGTAGGATTTGAGGATCAGCCAGAACCCCTGACGGGTCAGGCGGCCGCCACGGTGATTCACGAACAGAGGCCTGGTCTCGGCCCGGGTAAGCCGATCCCGTGCCGATTGCCTGTAGATCTGAACTGCGGCGATTGCCCGATCTCCGAGTGGCACAGATCGGCTGCGGCCCGCCTTGCCCTGACAGCGCACAGATCCGTCACCGGGATTGATGTCCTCGAGATCAAGGGAGACGAGTTCGCTGACGCGCATGCCGGTGGCGTACAGCACCTCGAGCATGGCGCGGTCGCGGATGCTCTCTGGTCGTTCGGGGGTTTCACGCAGCGGTTCCTCGAGCAGCCGGAGGACATCGCTCTGCGAAATTGCTTTCGGCAAATACTTGTCCACTTTTGGGGTACTGAGGGAGGAGCCGAGTTCGCTCTGCAGAATGCCATCGCGCCAAAGATACGCCGAAAACGACTTCATGGCGGCGGTTTTTCGCGCCACGGTAGATGGAGCATACGATCGTTCACGCAGGTAGACTGAATAGGCGTTGAGGTGGTCGTTGCTCAGTTGTTCCCAGCCCTGAATGCTCTCAATGTGATCTTCGGCCGGGATATTCCTGAGATACGCCACGAATTGCCGCAAATCGTTCCGGTACGCCGAAACCGTGGTTAGCGAGAATCCGCGCTCTGCCTGCAACGCTGCGAGGAAACGCTCGATATGGTCCTCCATCTGGTGTCGTTCCTTTCAGTGAGGACGGTCCTTGCCGGGTCCCTCGGATGGTCAGGCGGCGTGCCCCAGTACCTGATCGAGTGATACGTGCGGTAATCCGAAGGCGTCCGCCACGCCGTTGTAGGTCACATGTCCGTCGATCACATTGACACCGCGAGCCAGTGCTGCATCCTTGCGGACCGCAGCCTGAAGACCCTGATTTGCCAGCGACAGGCCATAGGGAATGGTGACGTTGGCAAGGGCAAGCGTACTCGTTCGTGGAACCGCCCCCGGCATGTTGGTTACACAGTAGTGTGTCACACCGTCAACGACAAAAGTCGGATTGCTGTGCGAGGTCGGGCGGGATGTTTCGAAGCATCCTCCCTGGTCGATCGCGACATCGACCATCACACTGCCCGGCCGCATGCTCTCCACCATTGCAGCGGTCACCAGTTTCGGAGCCAGGGCACCAGGGATGAGAACGCTGCCAATCACGAGATCGGCCTCGGCAACGGCATCCGCGGTACTGAATGGGTTCGAGGCCAGCGTGGTCAATCTTCCATGCAGAACCTGATCAAGGTAGCGCAATCGTTCGATGCTCATGTCGAGAATCGTCACGTTTGCGCCAAGTCCCAGAGCCATCTGGGCGGCGTTGGTACCGACAATTCCGCCACCGATCACGACGACATTGGCTGCGGGAACACCGGGTACGCCACCGAGCAACATGCCGCGTCCGCCATGGGTCCGTTCCAGAAAGTGGGCGCCGATCTGAATCGACATGCGTCCGGCAACCTCGCTCATTGGTGTCAACAATGGAAGCTGTCGCGATTCCAGCTGCACGGTCTCATAGGCGATTGCGGAGACCTTGCGATCGACCAGGGCACGGGTCAGTGCCTCATCTGCTGCGAGGTGCAGATAGGTAAAGAGAATCTGGCCTTCCCGGAGCAAGGTGTATTCCGAGAAGACTGGTTCCTTGACCTTGGTGATCATATCGGCGCGGGCAAACACATCTTCGTGGGTCGGAGTAATCTCACCACCCGCTGCCTGATATTCCTGGTCGCTGAATCCGCTTCCATCGCCAGCGGTCGTTTCAATGAGAACCGTGTGTCCCTGAACCACGTATTGATGAACACCGGCCGGTGTTACCGATACACGGTTCTCACGGTCCTTTATTTCGCGAGGTACCCCGACGATCATTCCGACCTCCAACTGCCAGATTCGGCAGTATCGCGCACGACCAGATGAACTCTTTGCTTAGAAAAAGAGGCTTGCCTCGCCGGTGATTACCGATTGCCGGAGCCCCAGACGCTGGCAGTCTAGCATGTGAATCTGTGTCAGGTTATGTTGCGTTAAAGGCTGCAGGGTTGAAGTACCATTAGGGTCGTGTGAGGCTCACCCGAAGTGCTCGAGATTGTATAGCCTCCCCCAATTGTTGACGTCTGGAGTCCCTGATCCCCCATGCCTATCTCCAATGGCCTGGCACTCGGCCTGATCATTATTCCAATTCTCGCCATCCTGATCATCATTCACGAACTTGGACACTTTTTCGCCGCCCGCAGTGTCGGGATCAAGGTCGAGGAGTTTGGTCTCGGTATTCCGCCACGGGCCAAGGGTTGGCGGTGGAAGGGCGTTCTCTGGTCGCTGAACTGGGTTCCATTCGGCGGATTCGTCCGCGTCAAGGGTGAGGACGGCAAGGACTTCAGCGAAGGTTCGATGCATACGAAAGGCCCATGGCAGCGCGGATTCTTCCTCGCGGCCGGGCCATTCATGAACTTCGTCGCAGCAGTCGTGCTCTGTGTTGTCATGGTTGGATTCCAGGGAATCACCAATGACACCGAATCTGTTTATGTCAATAGGGTCGAGGAGCAATCACCGGCGACTGACGCGGGATGGCAGCCGGGTGACGTCATCGTCGCTGTCAATGGCACTGAGATCCATTCGACCGGAGAGCTTTCGACCGCGATCAACCAGTTCCTCGACCAGACAGTCAGCGTGACTGTGCTTCGGGCTGGAGAGCGTGTCGAAACAACGGTCGAACCCCGATCCAATCCACCGGACGGACAGGGCGCGACTGGTATCGAAATCGCCGTCGGTGCGCAATCGGTCGTGCAAATCAGCCAGGTCGATCCCGGATCGACGGCGGAGCTCGCCGGAATGCTCGATGGCGACCGGATAACCGCGATCGGCGGTGTCGAGGTCGAATCGGAAGCCCAGGTCGGGGCTTTGCTCAATCAGGCAGTCGGCAATGCCGTGGTGCTGACCGTTGTCCGCGATGGTCAGACATTAGACCTGACGGTGAACGTGCCTCTGCCAACAGTGATCATCACCGGTGTCGGTACCGATTCCGCCGCTTCGTCGGCGCTGCTCTACACTGGTGATCAGCTGACGAGTATCGACGGGATACCAGTTGTTGATGCGATCAGTTTCCGGGACGCGCTGTGGGCGGCCAATGGTCGGATCGTCCCGATTGGGTACCTTCGCGACGGGCGCGAAGGTACCCTGCAGCTGGGAGTTCCCGCATTCGGCGAGGCCGATAATCCGCTGGAAGTTATCGGGCTGAATGCCCGGGTCCAGAACACCTACGATGCAATCGGTGTCAATGGACTGATCACACCCACCTACGAGAGAGTCCCGCTGACTCAGGTCGTCCCCGAGGGCTGGTCCCAATTCACGACCTTCATGTCCATCACGTTCGACGGACTTCAGCAGATTGCCACGGAGGGTGTCGACCGGGATCAGATTTCCGGTCCGGTTGGCATGGGGCAGGTCACGTCGGAACTGCTGTCGGAATCGGTAGTTCCGGCATGGTTCACGGTCACCTTCATCATGGTGATTATCTCGGTCGGGCTTGGCGTGATGAACCTGCTCCCGATACCTGCGCTCGATGGTGGTCGTTTGCTCTTCGTCTTCATTGAGATTATTCGCGGTGGCAAACGCATTTCTCCGGAGAAGGAGGGCCTGGTTCATCTGGTCGGAATGGTTTTCCTGCTGGGCCTGATGTTCCTGGTTGCGTTCGGCGATGTTTCACGGTTGCTCGACGGTCGCTCGATGCTGCCATAGCACTGGTCAACCACTATCGAATTATTGAGACCTTGATTCGTCCAACGTCGTACACTTTGATGAGCATCTTAAGATGCGTACCACGTATGTAAACGCGCGTTCGCACCACGCTACTCTCGTTAAAGGACCACTCATTCATGTCACTCGTCGCACCACGTCGCAAGACTCGCGTACTCCATGTAGGCGATGTTGGTATCGGTGGCGAAAATCCGATTCGCGTTCAGTCGATGGCCACCGCCGACACGCGAAATCCCGCGGCAGTTCTCGAGCAGGTCACCCGCCTCGCCGAAGCCGGTTGTGAAATCGTGCGGCTCGCGGTACCAGATCGCAAGGCCGCTGCTGCGCTGCCAGACATCATTCCTCATTCGCCGGTTCCGTTGATCGCCGACATCCATTTCGAACACACACTGGCGCTGAAAGCACTCGACGCC
>JBBJOX010000254.1:0-4560 GCA_037724245.1 Thermomicrobiales bacterium
CGATTACTGAGGAATTGCCATGATTGCCGTCATCTTCGAAGTCTGGCCAGCTGCGGGCGAGCGCGACACCTATCTCGATATCGCTGCGGATCTGCGACCGCTGCTGGATGAGATCGATGGATTCATCTCGATCGAACGCTTCGAAAGCATCAGCAACGCTGGAAAAATGCTCTCGCTTTCGTTTTGGCGCGATGAAGCATCGGTCGAACAATGGCGGACGCTGGAGAAACATCGAAGCGCCCAGAAGGTCGGGCGCGACTACGTCTTCCAGAACTACCGTCTCCGCATCGCCAGCGTGGTTCGTGATTATGGATTGCTGGAACGGGAACAAGCTCCCGCCGACAGCCGACGACGCCATGATCCTGATGCCAACAGCACCGTGGTTTAATAAACTGACGGCTTTGGATCATCCTTGATTAATTACCATCGGAATCAACCATGAGCGAACTCTTTGACTCGATGAACGATCGGCATATGGAGTTCATCCGAGCCCAGCACATGTTCTTCGTTGCCAGTGCCCCAACCACCACCGAAGGTCACGTCAACACCTCGCCGAAAGGCCTCGATTGCTTCAGGATTCTGGGTGATCGAACGGTTGCGTATCTTGATGTGACAGGTAGCGGAAACGAAACGTCGGCTCACCTCCGCGATAATGGTCGGATCACGTTCATGTTTTGCGCCTTCGATGGAGCCCCGAAAAACCTGCGTCTCTATGGAAGAGGACGAACGATTTTGCCAGCAACCGATGAATGGAATGAGCTGATCCCGAACTTCAGTGCGTACCCTGGAGCACGACAAATCATCATTGCAGGCATCCATCAGGTGCAGACGTCTTGCGGATTTGCAGTACCCCTGTACGATTTCGTGGCTGACCGGGACACCCTCACAAAGTGGGCGGTCCATCACGGACCTGACGGTTTGGAGCAGTACCGTGCTACCAGGAACGTCCGAAGTATCGATGGGCTTCCGACCGAAATCGGGACCCGGCACCAAACGATTGAACCGGCAGCTTCTGTCAACCGTTAGTTCAAGGAAAGCGACAAGCATGAAGATTGCAATTACAGGAGCCAGTGGCAAGGCCGGACGCGCTACCGTTCTCGAGTTTCAGCAACACGGGTACGACGTCGTTCCCCTGGATATCGTTCAGGCAGCTGCTGGTTCCGGGCCACGAACACTCCTCACTGATCTGACCGATTTCGGACAAACGGTCGACGCGCTGGCCGGTGTCGATGCCGTTGTTCATCTTGCCAATATTCCGGCGCCTGGAATCCACACGGCGGCCCATACCTTCACCACCAACACCGCGATGAACTCGAATGTCTTCCTCGCCGCGCAGATTCTTGGGTTGAAAAAGGTCGTCTGGGCGTCGAGCGAAACCACGCTCGGACTCTCGTTCAGTCCCGAGAATCCTCCAAAATATGCTCCGGTGGATGAAGATCATTTCCCCTATCCGGCGTCCACATATGCGTTGTCGAAAGTCGCCGCGGAGACGCTGGCGACACACATTTCCGGATGGTCCGGCATTCCGTTCGTTGCCCTCCGCTTCACGAATGTGTTGACCGAGGAGGATCAGCAGAGCTTCCGCGAGGTCTGGGCCGATCCGGTTAAGCGAATCTGGAATCTCTGGGGTTATGTCGATGTGAGAGACGCCGCAGCATCATGCCGCAATGCGATCGAAGCCGAAACGACAGGTGCCGAGAGTTTCGTGATCACCGCCGCAGACACCGCGATGAACCGACCATCCCTCGAAGTGCTCGCTGAGCACTTCCCAGATCTGGAGATTCGAGGCAAGGTCGAGGAATACGGCTCACTCCTTTCCAGCGCGAAGGCGATCCGCATGCTTGGCTATGCACCGAAGTATTCGTGGCGTCAGCATCTCAGCCAGTAGCTCTGGTGCGTTCAGATGAATGCAGCCTCGCGGTGAAAGCATGATCGATTCCCTCCCCGTCTCAGCGCGAGGCGTTGCCACACAGGTGATTGCTGGAGTTCGCGAGATCTTCGGTGTCCGCTTGCTGGGTATCTATGCCTATGGTTCTGCAGTCGTCGGAGATTTCGATCCCGGCGTCAGCGATCTGGATTTGACGGCAGTTCTCACCGGAGAAGCGACTGAACTCGATCTGGAGAGCCTGCGCAACTTTCACGATCAGTTGGCTGCCAACGACCTTGGCTGGGAGCATCGGGTCGAAGTCCAGTACATCGCTCGCGATGCCTTGACCACGTTTCGCAGCCAGCGAAACCGCATGATCAACATCAGCCCGGGAGAGCCGATTCATTTTATCGATACCGGCATCGAGTGGCTTGCCAACTGGTATTTCATCGTCGATCACGGTCTCGTTCTGTTCGGTTTGCCCACGTCGCATACATTTCCAGCTATCTCGGGAGGCGAGTTCGTTTCGTTCGCCCGCGATCACGCTGGTGATTGGCTGGCTCGGCTCGACGAACTGGACGGGTCACAGGCCCAGTCGTACGCGATTCTGACGAATTGCCGGGCACTCTACACCCATCGTACCGGGCAGCAGGTCTCGAAAATCCGTGCAGCGACGTGGGTGTCGGAAGAGTTCCCCCATTGGAAAGATGCCGTTATCGATGCCATTGCATGGCGCATCCGTCCGCAGTTTCATACCCCGGAAACGGCATCTCGAGCCCGACTCATGATCGAAACGATTGTCGCGATAATCGAGCGCGAGCGCCCCTACCTGGCTGAGAGATTTCCGGTCAAGGATTGATCGGAAACGTTGAAGACTGTCGAACATACGTCGATGGAGTCTGTCCCGTACACTTCGCGTGGCGCCGGAACATTCGGTGCAGCGGATTCGGATCTGGTTCGTCCAATGCACCTCGTTCAGACTGGTCGACAGGCGATTCGAAATGAGCTCCGCGATCCTCGTGCCTTGCAGGGATACGCGATTGCGGCTGGCACAGTGGTTGCCCTTTCAGCAGCCATGTTGCTGGTGCGCGATAGCCTCGGTCTGCTCAATGTCACGCTCATTTTTCTGCTTCTGGCGCTTGGCCTTGGCCTTGGCCTGACAATCGGAACAGGTCCCGCGGCGGCTGGTGCAATTCTCGCGTTCATTTCCTTCGATTTCGTATTCATCCCTCCGTACTACACACTCTCGGTGGCCGATCCCGATCATGCGCTGGGGTTGTTTGCCTTTCTCGGCGTTGCGATCGTTGCAGCGATTCTGGTCGGTCGTGTTCGCCGGGCAACGGACAATGCAGTACGGGAAGCCAGACGCACGACATTGCTCTACGAACTCAACCGGTCACTGGTCGGAGATGCGATCCTCGATTCCTTGTTGACATCGATCGTGCGGAGTGTGGTTGACGTCTACGGCAGCGATTCCTGCCGTATTCTGGTGCCCGATGACGAATCCGGTGAACTCGATGTCCGCGCGCGCTGGCCAGAAGCCCTGTCCGGCGAGATTGATCGGGCGGCAGTCGTGATGGCGCAGCACGCCGTGAGGAGCAAAAGCAGTGCCGGCATTGGAACCACTGGTCGACGGATTTTGACGCCTCACGGATCGATCAATCTGCCAAAGCATCGATCATCGCGTCCCCGCTCCGATGTGCTTTATATTCCCGTTATTGCCAACAATCAGGTGCGTGGCGTCCTCTAAGTCACAGGCCGACCTGAGAACGGCAATTTCGGGCCAGAAGATGAACGGCTGCTGACCACCTTTGCGGACCAGATCGCGCTGGCGATCGATCGTGCCCGGCTGACTGCAGAAGCCACCCACCTCGCGGCGCTCGAGCAAACGAGTGCGCTCAAATCTTCGCTGCTGGCTGCGGTGTCGCACGACTTGCGAACACCATTGGCAGCGATCAAGGCATCGGCTTCCGCGTTGCTGGATCAGAGCATCGCCTGGTCGCCCAACGATCGCAACGAACTGCTGACGGCAATCGACGAGGAATCTGATCGGCTGACGCTTATGGTCAGTAATCTGCTTGATCTTTCGCGCATCGAGGGTGGAGCGCTGATTCCGGACAAGGATTGGCAGGATGTTCAGGAACTACTGCAGGATGTACTGAATCGAACTGTGCGGCAAACCAGCGGTCATCGCGTGAACCTGAAAGTCGAGGATGATCTACCCGTTGTCTATTTCGACTATGTCGAAATTTCACAGGTCATGATCAACCTGATCGGGAACGCCGCGAAATATTCCCCACCCAACTCATCGATCACCATTTCTGCGCAGCAGAACCGCGATGCATTGCGAATTGCCGTGACTGATACCGGAAGCGGTATTCCTCCCGGCCGGCTGCCTCATGTCTTCGAGACGTTCTATCGCGCGCATGACGAGGGAACGATCAGCGGATCGGGCATCGGCCTGGCTATATGTCGCGGGTTGATCGAGGCACATGGAGGTCGGATCTGGGCGTACAGTGCCCTCGATGTCGGGACAACCGTAACCTTCGAAATCCCGATCGACCCGAATGTCAGGATTTCAGCCGCATGAACCTCGGCAAAGTGCTCGTCGTCGACGATGAACGTCAGATCCGCCGGGCGCTCAAGCTCGCCCTGGAAGCGCACGGATACGACGTTCGCCTGGCAGAACATGT
>JBBJOX010000255.1:0-4199 GCA_037724245.1 Thermomicrobiales bacterium
CCATTGCGGGACTTCGGTGTGGCCAGGCGCCTCGCTGCCCAGCTGAAGGCACTTTCTCCCGACTTGGTCTGCGCACATTCGAGCAAGGCCGGCATGCTGGCCCGCATCGCCTCGAAGATGGCCGGTATCCCCTGCGTTTTCACCGCTCACGGCTGGGCGTTCACCGATGGCATTCCACAACCAAAGAAGTCGATCTTCCGCGCACTCGAAGTGATGACCGCACCACTTGTGTCCAGAATCATCTGTGTCTCAAGCTACGATCGCGGAATCGCCGAGCGAGCCGGAATCTCCTCGAAGCGGATGGTCACCATCGAGAACGGTGTGCCGGATGTCGACCTCTCCCTGCGCGCCGCTCCGAAGCAGGACGGACCGATCCGGATTGCCATGGTGGCGCGGTTTGCCGAACCAAAAGATCAGCAACTGTTGATCACTGCAGTTCAGGATCTGGATCACATCGAACTCGACTTCGTTGGTGACGGTCCCAATCTCGAGGCAGCCCAAACACTGGTCGCCAAACTCGGCATGACCTCCCGCGTCCGTTTCCTCGGTTCCCGCAAGGACGTTCCTGAAATCCTTGCCAATTCCCACATCTTCGTGCTGATGAGCAAGTTCGAGGGATTCCCGCTCTCCACACTGGAAGCCATGCGGGCCGGATTGCCCGTCCTCGTCTCCGATGTCGGTGGCGCCGGTGAATCGATCGTCGATGGCGAATCCGGATTCCTGATCCCTGCCGGAAACGCCGCAACACTGCGCGAGCGCATCCTGCTGCTGACGGAAAAGCCGGAACGTCGCGAACTGATGGGCAATGCCGCCCGACGCCGTTATGAATCGGCGTTCTCGGCAGACACCATGGTTCGTCGAACACTCAACCTTTACGACGACGTCGTCAACGGGCGGCGCTCGACGCGTCCAAAGTACGCACAGCGATCCGGTGGCACGGTGATTCGAACCACCGCCGAGCGTGTCCCATGATCTCCGCCCACCACCCTGGCCCTGCCCCCATCCCGATCCCGCGCCCCAACGACCGATCACCCTTCATTCACGGAGTCCCCAGCCATGCAGCCTGATATTCAACTGGTTCTCCGAGGAATCAAGCGCTGGTGGTGGGTCATCGTCGTCTGTCCATTGCTGATCGGCGCCCTCGCCTTCGGCTATTCCGCCCAACAGACTCCGCTGTACGCGGCCAGTGTCACGCTTCGGGTCGATTCTGAATCGATCAATGCCCAGGGCGCCTACGATCAGCTTCGCTACGCCGAGCAGTTGGCCAAGGTCTACCAGCAGCTCGTCACTCTCCGGCCGGTCATGGACATCGTGATCGCCGATCTCGATCTGCCATATACCGCGGCCGAACTTTCCTCATCGGTGACAGCGCAGTTCAACGCGTCCTCCGGATTGATCACAGTCGATGTCTCAGACACTGAGGCAGAACGAGCATCTGCCATTGCCAATGCGATTGCCCCGGCACTCGAAGCCCACATGGCGAGCACGACCGTGGGTTCGTCCACCGGGCTCGACAGCGAGATGGCTCCACACCTGCTCGATCTCGACACGCAGATCACGATGCTCGAAGCCGACATCGCCTCGATCGAAACGGACACCGAAGAAGGCACCCCGGTGCCGGCCGTTCTCGGATTCATGAACGATTCGCTGGACGATCTGACGTCACTTCGCGACAACCTGGTCAGCCTGTCTTCCAGCTCCGACGCTGCCACCGTCACTGCCCTGGCCGGAGCAGTTACGCCGGACGAATCATATTCACCCAACGCGCCGCTGACCGCGGCTTTTGGCCTCTTCGCCGGATTCGTGATTGCTTGCGGCATCGTGCTCCTTCTGGTCTATCTCGACAGCACGATCAAGGCGAGTGCCGATTTCCAGGCACTGGTGGGGAGCCCGCTGCTCTCAGCAGTGACCAAGGTTCCACGCATCGCCGAGGGCCGACAGCAACTCTTCGTCATCGATCAACCGAACTCGGAAGCTGCCGAATCGATCCGCCTGCTTCGAACCAACGTCGAGTTCGCCTCGGCCGTGCAGGAAATCGCCACGCTGGCAGTCAGTAGTCCGGCATCCGGTGACGGCAAGAGCACGGTAGCGGCCAACCTGGCCGTGACGCTCTCCCAGGCAGGATTCGTCACAGCACTGATCGACGCCGACCTGCGCCGACCGGAGCAGCACAAGATCTTCCAGGTCCGCAACGATCGCGGTCTCAGCACGGTGCTCTCCCGCCCCGATGTGCAGTGGCACCAAACGGTCATCGAAACCGGGCTGACCAATCTGGTTCTGGTTCCGAGTGGACCGGTTCCACCGAACGCAGCGGACCTCCTCAGCCTCGGTCGCCTTGGTGACATGCTGAACGACATGAAGCGTCTCTTCGACATCATCATCATCGATACGCCTCCGATTCTCCCGGTCAGCGATGCCCTCGCGGTTGCCAGTCACGTCGACGGTATGGTGCTCGTCTGCCGATCGGGTCGAACCCGGATCGACGCGCTGCGTCGCGCCACTGAAACCCTGCAACGAGTTGCCGTCCGCCTTGTCGGCGTGGTCGTCAATCAGGAAAAGCCGGATGGTAAGAACAACTACTACACCTCTGAAATGGAGAGCGAAGTCGCAGCCTCCCCATACGCCGGTGTTGCACCGAATCCACTTCGCAACCTGTCGAACAAGGCCAAAAGTGGATCGCGTAATCTGGTCTCCAGGACGGTCACCATCAACTCCTGAACCACGAAACCGGCGCGAATACACCGGGAACTATTTCTCGCGCCGAATTCACACGTGCCAATCCCCGAAAGCGTCAGCCGGCGCCCCCGTCGGCAGGATCGATCCAGCACCACACGGATGACGATCCCGCCCGATTCCCCGTATTATGCGTAGGCACAAGCAACGTCCGGAGCAACCCGTGCCCCTGCGACGTGCGCCGGACTGACTGCGGCGAAATGATCCTTGCCAGGCCCGGGAACATCCGATTCCTGCTTACTCCATCACTCCATCGGATATGACGAAAGACGTGCAGACATGACTCCAGCTCCCAATGGCGTCGCTCCGACGCCGACAATGCTTTCCGGACCAATAGCCTCTGAAACCGACCGCGTAGCCGGGCCGGATCGCCCCCGCCGCCGATGGTACAAGCGCAAACGGATCATGATCCCGTTCGTCTTGCTGATCATCGCAATGACCGTTGGCGGATATGCCGGCTGGAGAATCTACGACTCGTTCTCGACCATCAACGAAACCAGCACACCGCCGCCGGTTGTTTCCGGGCTCTCGCTCGGCGGCGATTCCAGTATCGAGATAGATACCTCGCCGGCGCTGGCCGCTGTCCAGACCTATGAGGCAAACCAGCAACAGGGGGCCAGCAACGCACCGACCGAACCTGCCAACGACATTGCGCTTGTCGTCACCCCAACCACACCCGCCGAAGCGACCGAAGTTCCGGCCACGCTGGATGCCGATAACCCAACTCCGACATCGGAAACCACGACATCAGTCGACGGCCCGACCGTGCCTGTGGAATCGGACCAGGCAACGGAGGTACCCGGCACGACCCTCTCCGATTCCGGCGACACCGGTTCCGATTCGCCAACTGCTCCAGTGGTGGCGACCAATGTCCCGCAATTGCCACAACCCACCACGGCACCACTCCCCGAATTCGGCGAGGACACGCTGAACATTCTGCTGATGGGAGTCGATGCCACCGAAGGCGAGGCGATCGACATCAGCGTGCGCCCGGATGCCCTGGCCGTGCTGCATCTCGATCGGGAAACCGGCTCGTGCCGGATGCTGGCGATCCCACGAGACACCAGGGTCGACCTTCCCGGATACGGTCTGAGCAAGATCAACCATGCATTAGCCGTTGGTGGAGTTCCCTATCAAACCCAGGTCGTTGAACAGTATCTGGGGATCACCATCGATCACTACGGATTGATCGATTTCAGCGGCGTCGTCAAGATCGTCGACGAAGTGGGCGGCGTCGAAGTAGACAACCCGGCAGCCTTCACCTCGCTCGGTATCGATTTCCCGGTCGGTCTGCAAACACTGAATGGAGACGAGGCACTTGCCTACGCCCGATTCCGTAGTGACGATCAGGGAGACTTCGGTCGAATCGGGCGGCAGCAGGAAGTGTTGCGGGCATTGCTGAAGAAAGTCTCGCCCGGCGATCTGGTCGGAATGATTCCGCAGATGCTGCCACTCCTGGTCGATCA
>JBBJOX010000255.1:4209-4474 GCA_037724245.1 Thermomicrobiales bacterium
TCACTTGCGGACCGATCTCTCACCGATCGATCTCGCCGATCTGGCTCGAGCCTATGGCAGCAGTTGCACCTACGACACGCTGGAAACGAGTACGCTGCAGGGAACAACGGCGACCTATTTCGACCCGCTTTTGCAACTCGATCTCTCCTACGTGATCGTCGACCCGGAAGAGCTTGCGCGGAAAAAGGAATGGTTGTTCGGCGAATAGAATCGACGGCAGCAGTCGTCATTCACTCCGATCGCGCACCAGAGGGTACATCCGGCC
>JBBJOX010000256.1:0-4462 GCA_037724245.1 Thermomicrobiales bacterium
ATCGGAAAGGGCACGATCTTCTTCGGTTAGCAGATCGTCCGAAAGCTCATTCGTGCCTTTCCAGAAGCTGACGACGCCGTTTTCGAGAATCACCCGACCCTTGTCTCCGACAATCTCGACCTTGACCGGTGAATCACCGATCGTTGCGGTCGATCCCTGGATTACACCGAGCGCACCGTTCTGGAAGTGGAGGCTGGCAGAACCGGCATCTTCTGCCTCGATGTTGTGACCCAGCGTTGCGGTGTGTGCCATGACGGTATTGACATCACCCAGAATCCACTGCAACAAATCGATCGTGTGGATACTCTGGTTGATCAAGGCGCCGCCGCCATCGAGCGACCAGGTGCCGCGCCAACCACCATTGGCGTCGTAGTAGGCCTGATCACGGAACCAGTGCACGAAGGCGTTGCCGAAAATCGGCTTGCCGATATACCCCGCCTCGATGGCTCGCTTGACGCGAACGACGTCTGGCGAAAGACGATTCTGGAACACGACCGCCAGATGCACGCCCGCCTCGTCGGAAGCGTCGATCATCCGCGTGGCGCCTTCGCTGGTGATTGCCATCGGTTTTTCGGTGATGATGTGCTTGCCGGCGCGTGCCGCCAGAATCGCCTGCTCCGGATGCATTCCAGATGGCGTACCGAGGATCACCAGTTCGACAGCCGGATTCTCCAGCAGTTCAACGAACGACTTGTACCAAATAGCACCTGTTTTTGTGGCGAGTTCGCGACCGGCATCTTCGCGTGGCTCCGCCACACCGACGATTGTGGCCCCTTCGATTTCACTCAATGCAAACGCGTGAACATTGCCGATAATGCCCGCACCAACGAGCCCAATTCCTATTGGTTGAGTCAAGTAGACTGTCCCTTCTTGGCGCCTCGGAGCGTCGCCCCCGGCAATACAGATAGTAGATACTCGAGGATGGTATAAGTGGGAACCCGAATTGACAACAGTTCAAGGTAGCAAATCATATATGATCAACCGGCATTTCGACCTTCTGGAGCAGCACTGGTTCAAGAAAGAAGTCTCGCTTTCGTGGAATGGGGTCCGTCTTTCCCTCGCCGTGGCGCAGGAGTTGTTCAGCAGCCACGTCGCCGATGCCGGAAGCCTGTTGTTGCTGGGATCGCTCGACCAGATCCCGCTCGCGACGTCTGGCACCTGTGTTGATTACGGCTGCGGCTACGGGATTCTTGGTCTCGCATTCAAGGCGGCATATAACGACTGGCAGGTAACGCTGATCGACCGTGATGCCCTCGCCGTCGAGTTCAGTTCCTGGAACGCGGATCGTCTTAAACTAGCAGTTCAGTGCGTGGGTGGGCTCGACCTCTCCGACATTGACGATCCACCCAACCTCGTGCTGTGGAACGTTCCCGGCAAGGCCGGGTCAGAGGTACTCGAGCGTCTCACGAGTCATGTTCTCGATCGGTTGGCCAATAATGGAACCTTGGCTCTGGTTGTGGTTCATCCCCTGGCACAGCTGCTCGAAGCTGTTGCAACTGCCAGACCAGATATCGATATCACTCATGAGTCGGCTGGTACCGAGCACACTGTCTTCCATATGAAGCGAATCCGTTCGGCGACGCAACCGGGTACTGACACGTTCGTGGATGGCGCGTTCGATCGGGAACAGACCGCTGTCGATACGGGACTGCTGCAGTACCAGTTTACGCCAGTCGTTGGATTGCCTCAATATGAAGGACCCGATTTTGCCACGGTGCTGATGACAGATTGCATCGAGGTGTCTGGTCGGGCTGAACTGCAATCAGCGCTCTGCATCGCCCCCGGGCAAGGGCACGTGCCAATCTACCTGAGGCAACGCTGGCCCAATTGCACGGTGACGCTGGTCGATCGCGATTTGCTGGCACTTCGCGCGTCGAGGCGTACGATCGAGACACGAACAGAGGATGATTCCGTGTTCGCTGCGGTGGACTACGGACTTGGCGATCGATCGTACGAACTGATTGCGGCGACCTTGCCGAATCAGATTCGACCGGAAGTTTCCCAGCACCTGCTGACGCAAATGCGTTCGTCGATCGAATCTGGCGCACACCTGATCCTGGCTGGCGGCTCGACCGAAGTCAGCCGATTCATCGCACTGGTACGCAAGCACTCCGAGCTGAAACTGCGCAATCGGGACAAGCGCAAAGGCTTCAGCGCCGCTTTGTTCGAGCGGCGCTGAAACCTGACGAAGCAGAGAAGACCTGGAGGGCCCGGATTGTGACGATGAAGTAGTCGTCGTCATCGGCTTCATACCAGTGTCCACGCGATTCTTCGTAACAGACGCTCATCGCGGCATAACCCCGCTGACAAGCAATGTAGGTAAAGTGGCCGTAGTAGCCGACGGAAGCGTAGGAGTGCGGTCCTGCCATTTTTCAGACAGGATAGTCGTGCCAAAGATGCGAGAGATGATGGCATTGATCATTGCGGAAATCGATGTACAGAGTTAGACCGAGATACATGGTTCGAGACGTATTCGAATTGTGGTGGTGGTAGGAACACTCTCGTGTTTCACTGGCGATGGCGGGCGTTGGTGCCTGAATGGCGCCGAGCAATGCTGCCAACAAAACAATGGTTGCGAGAAACTGCTTCACCAGATTGCCTTTCAGATTGAATCCAACGTACCTCTTTGGTACCGACGCAATCATGGAACGCGACAAATACGGTGCCATCCGTCGTCCTCAGGAAACGAGACTTATGGCCCAACCGGTTCGATTCCGTAGAACTACGGAGATCAACGCCATTGCCGATTCGCTGACTGTTCAAAAGATGCTGTCGGGACTCGTCGACATGGATTTCATGACAGAATGTGACAGAGGTTCGAGAATCAGACGGGAAGCGAACGTAGGAGAGGTAAGAACGATGCCGTTCGAACATGTCAGGCCCGATCAGATCGTTGAAATCGACACGATCCTGAAACATTGGGAAGGTCTGTATGGGACCGATACCGGATTTTCCAGTGGTGATCTTGGTTGGGCGTTGCGCCATGGTCTGGAGGAGGCGTCGAAGCAGCTTCGGATCATCCGGACAAAAGACAACGATATCGGTGCGATCGGAACTCTCGAGTCTGCGACTGCGATCTGGTTGTCGATCGACCCGTCCCGATTGATGGATTTCGATCTGGCTGAAGCGATCGGCGAATCCGCGGTAGCGGCAGGGTTCGCCGAGGTTTCGACAGCATCGACCCCGGCGCTTGTCCGTCGTGCACTCGCTGCGCGTGGCTATGCAATCGATCCATTGCCATGGGTCCATTTATGGAAGTCACTGACCGATGACGATATTCGGGATCAACCCAATGTCTATTCGACGATGAACCCGGATCTGATCGAACGGCGGATCGCCGTGAATGTTTCGGCGTTCGAGAATTCGACGTTCTCTCGGGCGAAGTGGGAGTCGATGGCGCGCGGACCGTCCTTTGTCCCGCAACTCGATCTGGTCGCGCTGAACGAGGAAGGGCAGGGTGTTTCGGCATTGACGGCCTGGCTACCGGGCCCTGATGCCTGTGGTGTGATTGAACCGATGGGAACTCACGCCGATCACCGTCGGCAGGGGCATGGTCTGCGCGTGCTTCGTGCTTGTTTTGCCGAACTGCGGAAGCTTGGTGCGTCGGGCGTTCGGGTCTTCACGCCGCGGGAAAACGATTCAGCGGTGGCAGCCTATCAGGCCGCCGGATTCCGTGTGATCGATCTCGACACAACAATGGTTCGGCAGCGTCCTTGACGGAGTGAGCCACAAACCTTAGAATTGGCGCTTGTGGCCGCGAACAGCGGCGACACGTGCGGTTGTGGCTTTCGACCGTATTTCATTAGAAAGCCAGTAGTATCAACCGACATGTGGCAAATGGCGCCGCAGCTGCGCCCGGTTCAATTCCTTGTTTAACCAATCAGGGTTCGCAAGGCGCAGAGCACGGTGGTGAGCCATCTGCCCTTAGAGGAGCTTTTCGTGCCGACGATCAATCAGTTGGTTCGCAAGGGCCGCAAACGCGTCATTAAAAAGACCAAAGCGCCCGCACTTCGTTTCACCAACAGCGCTGCAGGCCGGTACGCCGGTCGACTTCGCAGTGGCACCAACGCGCCACAGAAACGCGGTGTTTGTACCCAGGTCAAGACCATGACGCCGAAGAAGCCCAACTCGGCACTGCGCAAGATTGCCCGTGTTCGCCTTACAAACCTCATCGAGGTTACGGCGTACATCCCTGGTGAAGGGCATAATCTGCAGGAGCACTCGGTAGTGTTGATTCGCGGCGGACGGGTGAAAGATCTCCCGGGCGTTCGCTATCACATTGTTCGAGGCGCACTTGACGCTCGCGGCGTAGAAAACCGCAAGCAGGCGCGGTCCAAGTACGGAACCAAGGCACCAAAGAAGGCATAGCGCTTCGGCGTCAGCCAGTTCAGGTGTTCCGCTTCGGCGGAATTGAGAGCGATGGATACGGAGAGCGGCGAGACGCCCAACCATGGCGTCGCCC
>JBBJOX010000257.1:0-4436 GCA_037724245.1 Thermomicrobiales bacterium
TATCCAGGGCGTTGTCAGTGGCCTTGTAGCTGGTATCGAAGCTGACGGAGCGTTCGGCCCGGACAATGCGTTGACGGTGATCGAGTTCGCGACAGCCGACGATCCCTACGCATCCTCCACCGGAACGGCGATCGAACGGCTGCGAACGTCGGTGATCCCGGAAGTGACGAACGGATCGAACCTGACAGTTCTGGTGACGGGCGATCCTGCACTTGCGTTCGATTCGGACCAGGCGCTGATCGAACGGCTCCCGTATGTCTTTGCCTTCGTACTCGGATTGAGTTTCATCCTGCTTCTGGTTGCATTCCGATCAATCGTGGTGCCGATCGCATCGATCCTGATGAACCTGCTGTCGGTTGGAGCGGCGTACGGATTAACGGTCGCAGTTTTCCAGCACGGCTGGGGCAACGATGTCCTCGGCGTGATGCACACGCCGGTGATTACCAGCTGGATTCCAGTCTTTCTCTTCTGCATCCTGTTCGGCCTGAGTATGGACTATCACGTCTTCCTGCTGAGCCGGATCCGCGAACACATGGATCACTCGAACAACAATGAAGAGTCGATCGTGGTTGGATTGCAATCGACCGGGCGCATCATCACGGGTGCGGCGCTGATCATGGTCGCCGTCTTCGGATCGTTCACCCTTGGCCGGGTCGCCGAGATTCAGCAACTCGGGTTTGGTCTCGGAGTCGCGGTTCTGATCGATGCGACGTTGATCCGAACGATTCTGGTACCGGCGACGATGAAGTTGCTTGGGAGTTCGAACTGGTACTGGCCGCGGATTCTGGCTTGGGTGCCGAAGGTGCAGATCGAGGGTAATCTGGCTCCGGTCAAACTGCAGCGGCAGGAAGCCGACGCAGGCACGTTGCCTCGCGAAACCCAAACCATCCGACCATCGATGGCGGCTGGAGGCGAATAGAGGACTCGACAACGACATCGGCGAACAGAGCAAGACCCGATCCAGATGGATCGGGTCTCGCTGTTTCGGCAGATCTAGACTTTTTCGCTAAACCAGGCCATCGCATCGGTCCAGGCGACGAGAGCCTGTTCCTCGTTGTAGCGAGGGCCAGTGTCGTTGTTAAATGCGTGCTCGGTGCCGGGATAGACATTGATCTGGTAGTCGATGCCAGCAGCGGCCAGCGCCTGATCGAGTTCATCGCGTCCACGATTGGCGAAATCGTCCGGATCCTCGGCATACATACCCAGCACAGATCCTGTGATATTTGGCACGTTCTCGAGTGGCGGTGGCGGGCCGTAATACGGGATAGCAGCCTTGATTTCCGGAATCAGCGTGGCAGATTGCCAGGTGATACCACCGCCAAAGCAGAAGCCGATCATACCTACTCGCGCGACATCGACAGTGGTGTCGCTGGCGTAGGATGCGATCGCGGCCTGGAAATCGGCGACGTGAACCGAGGGCTCAACCCGGGTCAGCAAATCCGGGATATCGGCTTCCTCGTACATCGCGGTGCCACCATCGCGGCTGACCAGATCGACCGCCAGCGCGACGTATCCTTCGCGAGTCAATCGGCGCGCGACGTCCCGGATGTGTGGCGTGAGGCCGCGGTTTTCGTGGCAGACGAGGATGAGCGGAGCAGGTTCGGCCGGTGCCGGATTTGGACGCGCTTCATAGGCGGAGATCACCACACCAGCGCTGTCGAATGTGATATCCGAACCAGTCACATCGGGATCATCTTCGGGAACGGAAATTGGGCTCCTCGCAACCGCGGCCGGGGTTGCCGGAGGCGTGGCTTGCGCAGCCATCGCGTCTTCGGCCTTGACCCCGAGCGAGGTCAGGATCGTCGCGGCGCCAGCGGCGCTCCCCATGATCCTGAGCACCCGCTTCATCATTTCGCGACGGGGCATCAACCCGTCCTTGTAATCGTCGACAAACTCGTTAACGAGATATTCCTGCATTTGTGAGAGCGCGCGCATTGCTGTCTCCTCCTTGCTGTGACGACAAAAGGCCTTGCACTAACCCCTACGTCACGTAAGTTGGATGCGGTTTCGCCAGCTTTTGGCGCTCAGAGTTGTCTGGCATCAATGATGATCAGCCGATTCAGAATTACGAGGCGCTGGTTGCATCAGCCTATTTGCCTTCTCACCCGCCCGGACCAGGCGCGTCTGATCAGCTGTGCTGGGGAATCAGATCAGCAGGGGCTGTCGTCCGCCCGACTGTTTCACCGCTTTCCGATGGTGTCGAGCCCATGGAACCTCGCAAAAGGCGCAGACCACTGAGGAGGACAATGATCGTGCTTCCTTCGTGACCGAGCACGCCGAGTGGGAGTGCCAGTCCGAAGGTCAATGAGGTAAGTGTCAGGACGGCAATGATGCCGACCGCGAAGATCAGGTTTCCACGGATGATGCGTCGGGTCCGCTGCCCTAGCCGAAGCACATCCGGCAGGCGACCAAGGTCATCCCCCATCAGCACTGCATCTGCCGTTTCCAAGGCAACATCGGAGCCAGCAGCGCCCATCGCTACACCGACATCGGCCATCGCCAGCGCTGGCGCGTCATTCACTCCATCGCCCACCATGACGACCATACCGCTGGTTTTCAATTCCCGGACCAGGTCGAGCTTTTCGGTCGGAAGCAACCCGGCGTGGACCTCATTGATCCCGGTCTGCCTGGCAACAGCCTGGGCGACGCGCTCATTATCGCCGGTCAACATCACAATCCGGCGAACCCCGGCCGCATGGAGCGATGCAATCATGGACTTCGCTTCCGGACGAATCGCATCGGCCACCGCGATCATGCCCACGATCTCGCCATCGACCTCGACAAACATCGTCGTTCGGCCAAGGGAGCGGTGATCGTCGACGGTGGTTTGCACATCAGCCGGGACCTCGATGCCGAAATTCGAGAGCAAACGCTCGTTCCCAAGCGATAGTCGGCTGCCGTTCACCGTGCCAGTAACTCCCTTGCCGGTGATCGATTCGAATGCTGCAGTCTCAAGCCGCGGCAGTTCGCGAAGATCTGCAGCGCGTACGATCGCTTCAGCAATCGGATGTTCGGACGATCGCTCCACGGCAGCGACGTTCGCCAGCAATGTTGCTTCATCCATGGAACCGAATCTGACGACATCAACGACTTCCGGGCGTCCTGTCGTCAGCGTTCCTGTCTTGTCCAGCGCAACGATCTCTACCCGACCAAGCTGGTCGAGATATCCACCGCCCTTGATCAGTACCCCGTGTCGCGCCGCATTTGCCAGCGCCGACAGGCTGGCGGCCGGAGTCGCGATCACCAGGGCACAAGGCGAGGCCACCACCAGAACGGTCATCGCGCGGTAATATGCCGAGGACGGTGAATCCCCGAACAGCAGAAAGAACATACCGGCAACGATCGAAAGGACGATGACCCCGATCGTATATGGACCTTCGAGCCGATCGGTGGCGCGTTCGATCCGACTCTTCGATTCCCGCGCATCCTCGACCAGGCGAACGATTCGGGCCAGCGTGCTCTCGTTGCTGAGACGAGTCACGCGTATGGTCAACGAGCCGGATCCGTTCATCGTCCCAGCGAATGTTTCACTACCCGGCACTTTCTCGACGGGAATCGATTCACCGGTGATCGCCGCCTGATCAACATCGGAGATCCCGGTAACGACTCGTCCATCGACGGCGACCCGATCGCCCGGACGCGCTCGCACGATATCGCCAACCGCCAGACCAGATATGTGAACCTCGTGATCGCCCTCGTGATCGATCCGGATTGCTGTGCTCGGAGCGAATGTCATCAACGAACGAATGGCGCTGCGTGTTTTGTCGAGTGCCGCATGTTCGAGCGCGTTCGATGTCGAAAATAACGCCAGCAACAAGGCACCCTCAGCCCAGGCATCGATCGTCGCGGCCCCAATGGCAGCGGTCACCATCAAAAGATCGACATTGATCGTGCGGCTGAGCAAGTCCCTGATTGCACTGCGGAAAGCGAGCGTACCGCCGCTGACGTAGGCGATGGCATAGAACAGGATCAGCATCGGGCCATCGATTCCAGCAACGTGGTCGAGCAGCAATCCCGCAATCGTCATGATCCAGGTGGTCAGGGCGGCAACGGCCAGCGCGTTCCCGCGAAGCCAGTGTATGGTCGTCGACCAGACCGGCGTTTCCCGTTTGTCGATGGATTGTTCAGTTTGCCGGGAAGCCGTGAGCTGCATGGGTGACGCATCCTGCCAAAAGTCGCACGAAGCTGTTAATAGGACTCATTCCTAACTAGAGGATCATTCTATCACCCGGAATCACTGGGGTAAAGCGTTTCTGCGAATCATTCTCATCTAAACTCAGCCGGTCGGATATGGACCAGTCACTATTTGCGTGCGACAATGCGGTTCTTGACATGGCAAAAAAGAATGTGTGAAAGAAAGGTCGATCCATGGACCGTGACCTGTCCGACGATCAATTGGCGGCCTGGGAAGCGTTCGTCTTTGCCCACGCTACGGC
>JBBJOX010000258.1:0-4390 GCA_037724245.1 Thermomicrobiales bacterium
ATCGAAGATATCGAGGCTGTGGTTGCCAAACTTAAGAAGAGGGGTTCGGAAGCATTCGGTGAGATTCATAACTAGAACGTACAAGTTGGCCTACGTTCGTGGATTAGAGGGAATCATTGTGGAATTGGCGGAGCAGATTGGCTAAATAAGGAGCTTCCATGAACGGCGAATAGCCGAGCCATTACGATCAAGCCACGGCAAGGAATACCAAAACGCGGCGGAATGAAATTCATTCCGCCGCGTTTTCGTGAGTCATAGTTCAGCTAGTCGAGATATCCCCGAAGCTGGCGGCTGGAACTTGGGTGCCGCAGTTTGCGCAGGGCTTTGGCCTCGATTTGGCGGATGCGCTCGCGGGTGATCCCGAAATCGCGTCCGACTTCCTCGAGCGTGCGGAATCTGCCGTCATCCAATCCGTAGCGAAGGACGATGATCCGGCGTTCGCGCTCATTGAGCTTGTCGAGGGCATCGCCGATCTGTGCTTTCAGCAGTTGCTGCGAGGCCAGCTCGAGCGGCGCCGGCATCGATTCGTCCTCAATGAAATCACCGAGGAAGGCATCGCCTTCGCTGCCAACAGGAGCCTCAAGTGACACAGGGTGGCGGGCAACATCGAGAACCTGACGCACCTTGTCGTCGGAAATGTCCATCGCCCGGGCGATTTCTTCCTGGGATGGCTCACGTTCGAGAATCTGCTGCAGTCGGTGGGACGTTTTCTTGACCCGGTTGATCGTTTCGCCGACGTGAACCGGGAGGCGGATCGTTCGACTCTGATCGGAGATAGCCCGGGTGATCGCCTGGCGGATCCACCACGTGGCATAGGTGCTGAATTTGAAGCCTCGGTGATAGTCGAATTTATCTGTCGCCTTCATCAGGCCGATATTGCCTTCCTGAATCAGATCCAGGAACGACAAACCACGACCGACGTACTTTTTGGCAACAGAAACCACGAGGCGGAGATTGGCCTGGATCAGATGGGCTCGCGCCGCATCACCGTCAGCCTTGTCGACCTCGAGTCCGTAGCGATCGGCGGCATCGGTGAAGGGATCGAGCAAACGCTGCTCGGCCAGCTTCCCGCGCTCCATGCGGGTTGAAAGCCAGACTTCCTCCTGCATCGTCAGCAAATCGGTCTCACCAATTTCCTGCAGGTAGAGGCGAACTGAATCACCAACCCCGGTGGAATACGTATCGTCGGCGACCGGTCGCGGCGAAGCCGGTTCGGCAACTGGGCGAGTCCGTTGCGGCGCTGCCTCTACGACAGGTCGCTGGTCAAGCACCTCGATCCCCTGCGCAACCAGGGCGGAGTAGAACTCCTCGAGCGTGTCCATCTGCTCTTCGGCATTCGGAAATGCAGCAGTGATGTCGTCTGCGAGAAGGTACCCCTGGTCCTTCCCCTTTTCGATCAGGCTGGTATCCATATGAACCGTTTCCACCTCCCGGGAGAGCGCATCGGTTGCCGGAGTCAGCGTCGACACTCGACGAGTAGTGCGCGATTTGCGACAACATGCGTGAAGCTGTTGCAGGATCGAACGACGTTGATGTCAGTTGCGATTTCGACCGGTAAGCGAACTAATCCTCCGTGAAAAAACCGACAAACAAAAGCCCCACGCGAACCGCGTCGGGCAATCTGTCTGTCACTGACTCTTCAATTGGACCGCGGTACAAACCATGATCCTCCTCTTTTCCGCCTGCACAGTGCATGCTTTACCACCTGAAGTCTACGGGAACGGGCATCCCATTTTCAAGGCTGGCCGGAGCCGCATTTCATCATTCTGTCCTTCCGTTCACATATGTGAATAGTGGGGCGGTTGGTTCACTGTCCGTACAATCCGATTTGACGACGACAGCAGGCTGTGACGGTGGCTAACTTGGTATACTCGAACATTGATAATGCGGTCGCCTGTGCCAGAGACGAGCTTCCCTGATCGAAACGATGCGACCCGGGCATCCAACCCGGATTCGTCTGCCCTGTCCGGCGCGTGATCCAGGTACGATTTCAGGAGTCAGATACGACATGTCCGGTCATTCCAAATGGTCAACCATCAAGCGGGCCAAAGGCGCTGCCGATGCCAAGCGTGGCCAGCTCTTTACCAAGCTCGCCCGCGAGATCACCGTCGCGGCCCGATCCGGGGTTGCTGACGTCGATGCCAATGCACGGCTCCGTATTGCTGTCCAGAAGGCACGCAAGGAGAGTATGCCGAAGGACAACATCGATCGCGCCATCGCCCGCGCCGCCGGTACCGAGGGCGGCGAGCAGTACGAGGAAATCTATTACGAAGGGTATGGACCAGGCGGCACCGCACTAATGATTTCGACGATGACCGACAACAAGAACCGGACTGTCGGCGAAGTTCGGGCACTGTTGACACGGGCCGGCGGAAACCTTGCTGAAAACGGCGCAGTTGGTTGGATGTTCGACCAGACCGGATTGATCACGCTTCCAATCAGGGATTCCGACCCCGACGAACTCGCAATGGTCGCGATCGACGCCGGTGCCAGTGACTTTCAGGTCGAGGACGAGGTGGTCGAGATTTACACCGAACCAGCCGACTTACATAAAGTTCAGGAGCTGCTGGTAGCGGCCGGATACGAACCAGAATCGGCCGAGTTGATTATGAAACCGAAGACACAAATGGCTCCCGATGTCGACGCTGCCGTCAAGGCGATTCGGCTGCTCGAAAAACTCGAGGATCTGGACGATGTGCAGCAGGTCTATTCCAATCTCGACATCTCCGACGATGTGCTCGCTGCTGTCAGCTAGATCGACGTGACGACGCACTCGGCCGGTCCGATTACTCTTGGCATCGATCCCGGAACCGCCACACTCGGCTATGGCGTGATTGCCGGGGACACTGAGCCCGTGGCGATTGATTACGGTGTCATCGAAACATCGCCCGATGCGGCGATGGCGGTCCGGCTGCGCGATATCCACGCCGGAGTCTGCGAACTGATCGAACGTTTTCATCCAACCGTCGTCGCCGTGGAGCAACTCTTCTTCGCCAGAAACGTGACAACGGCCCTGACTGTCGGTCAGGCGCGCGGCGTGATCTTGCTGGCGGCGGCGCAGCACGACATCGTCGTCACCGAATACACCCCCATGCAGGTCAAACAGGCGGTCGTCGGATATGGCGCGGCGGACAAGCACCAGATGCAGGAAATGGTCCGAATCATCCTGAGTCTGCGATCGCTGCCGAAACCGGATGACGCCGCAGATGCCCTCGCCATCGCACTCTGCCACGCTCAGTCGGCCCCGTTCCTCGCCCGCACCGGGCAGGCGTGATCCGGATGGTAAAGCTGGTTCGGCTCGATCAGGAACTGGTCGATCGTGGTCTCGCTGGCACCCGATCCTTTGCCAAGGCGCTGGTGATGGCTGGCGATGTACTGATCAATGGACACGTAGCCTCACGACCCGCTGCCAATGTGCAGACCGCCGATGTCGTCACGCTCAGGGAACGACCACGATTCGTCAGCCGGGGCGGTGAAAAGCTCGCCCATGCCCTGACAACATTTGACATCGATGTTCGTGGAACGATCGCCGCGGATTTCGGTGCCAGCACGGGCGGCTTCACCGATTGCCTGCTGCAATCGGGCGCTGTCCGCAGCTATGCTATCGACGTCGGCTATGGCGTCCTCGACCAGCGAATGCGTGACGATCCCCGCGTGACTGTGATGGAACGCCTCAACGTGCGATATCTCGAATCACTGCCGGAGCCTGTCGATATCGTGGTGATCGATGTCTCGTTCATTGGGCTCGAGAAAATCTATCCGGCGGTCGTCAACGTGCTGCGGCAGGGTGGAATCTGCATTCCCCTGATCAAGCCGCAGTTCGAAGCCGGCAAATCGGATGTAGGGAAGGGTGGAGTGGTTCGCGATGCAACAGTTCATCGACGTGTTCTCAACGAGGCTGCTGCGTTTGCCACGATTGCCGGTTTCTCGATGATTGGGTTGACCGCATCGTCCCTGGTCGGGCCGGCCGGGAATGTCGAGTTCCTCGCCCACCTGGTCAGGAATCAGTGCAATTCACCGGATCTCCAGAAAATGATCGAAATCGACATGATCGAAGCCGCCGAACGCGTCGCCATCAAACCGGAAACAGAAACATGATCGATCCCTTTGCCGACCTCATCAGCGCGCTCGATGACCGCGAGGATGCAACACCCGACACGCCACTGCGTCTCGATCTCGACCGTGCCGCGCGGACCGGAATTCCGGAGTTCATCAACGGACAGAACAAGACGTCGGAGGAAATTGTCCGGGCAATTCAGCGCCTTGCAGAATCCAACGGTCGCGCGCTGACAACCCGTATGTCCGCGCAGCAAGCAGACCTCGTCACTCCGCATCTTGGAGACCTGACCTGGGTGTATCACGACAGGGCCGAGGTGCTGCTCGCCTCGGT
>JBBJOX010000259.1:0-4355 GCA_037724245.1 Thermomicrobiales bacterium
TCCGCGAGGGTGGCCGCACCGTGGGTGCCGGCGCCATCACCAAGATTCTTCAGTAAGCACTTCTACGCAAACGTAATACTGGTGGAGCGACTGACAATCTGGTCGGTTGCTAACCAGGCACACAGCCTCGATCCACAGGATTCAGGCAACAGGGATGTAGTACAATGGCCAAGAAGGGGAAGGCTGATCGGCCAGTGGTGACGCTTGAATGCACAGAGTGCCGAGAGCGAAATTACACCACTGAGAAGAATCGTCGAAACGATCCGAGTCGCCTTGAACTTAAAAAGTTTTGTCCGCGCTGCCGAAACCACCAGCTCCATCGGGAGACTCGGTAATTCGTAGACGGAACGGTATAGGGTCGTAGCTCAATTGGTAGAGCAGCGGTCTCCAAAACCGCAGGTTGCGGGTTCGATGCCTGCCGGCCCTGCCCGGTGACCAGTTCCGAGTCGATGTGGGGCAGTGTCGATGGGCACGCCCCTCTTTCTGTGCGCTAAAGTCGGTGCATGGAGAGGGCTTTCGATCAGGACGGTGAGCAATCAGCATTTGGTTTACCGTTTATTTTCTTCTGTTAGCAAGGATCTCTGTCTTGAGTGCTCAAAGACGAACAGCAACCAAGCGACGATCTGGAACTCCGCGCAGTGATGTGCCGGTGACTCCACCAGTGGATGCGCTCGAGGGGACTGATGACGTCACCGACGAAGTCTCCCAGGACCGACCTCCGGTTCGCCGACCTTCTGTCGCAAAACCGCTGACGGCGCAGGAGCGTTCGCAGGCGAGAGCCGAATCGAAAGCGAATGCCCGCACCAAAAAGACGGAGAAGCCGGAACGCAGTGGCGGCGGATTGGCGAGTCGAGTCGTTTCGACCGAACGAACCGCGGGCGTCCGCAAGTTCTTCCGGGAAACATCGGCGGAAATCAAGAAGGTCAACTGGCCTGACCGGGAAACGACTCGCAACCTGACCTATGTCGTTATCGCTATTTCGGTTGCACTCGGCTTGTTGTTAGGTGGTTTGGACTACGTGTTGTTCCAGATTTTTGAGGCGTTGCCGTAGGGTTCGCAACCAGACCTGTTGGTCTGAAGGAGGTTCCGGTGGCACGCCCGACATTACGAGAGCGACTTGCTGCAAAGCGATCAGTCGAGCAGGGAGAGGAACCATCGTCCACCGAAGGACAGTGGTTTGTGCTTCATACCTATTCCGGATATGAGAAGAAAGTCAAAAAGAGCATCGAGATGCGGGTTGAAGCGCTCGATCTTGGTGACCGCGTGTACGAGATTGTGGTTCCGACACAGGAGGAGATCGAAATTCGACAGGGCCAACGTCACAACGTGGAAAAGAAAGTGTTCCCGGGGTACGTACTTGTTCGGATGGAGATGGATGAAGACTCCTGGTATCAGCTTCGAAACACACCCGGTGTGACTGGCTTCGTCAGTTTTAACAACAAACCGATTGCCTTGACCGAGACCGAAGCACAGAGCGTGCTGAAGGGCATGACGGCAGAGGCACCGAAGGTGAAGATTTCCTTCGCACTTGGGGACACGGTACGGATTATCGATGGTCCGTTCGCGGATTTCCGCGGCCAGATCGACGAAATCAACAACGAAAAAGGCAAGATCAAGGTTCTGGTGTCGTTCTTCGGACGGGAAACCCCGGTCGAGCTGGACTTCCTTCAGGCCGAGCGAGAAACCTGATTTGTTCGTAGAGGCAGATAGCTGCCGATACTGATGCAGGCGTCGCCTGGATCAACACAGTAGCGCGAGTGCGCATGGGAAAGGACGTTTTGGTTGGCCAAGAAAATTCGTGGGTACGTCAAGCTGCAAATTCCTGCCGGGAAAGCGACTCCGGCACCGCCAATTGGCCCAGCACTGGGTCAGCATGGTGTCGCGATCATGAACTTCTGCAAGGAATACAACGAGCGTACGCAAGCACAGGCCGGTCAGATCGTTCCAGTAGTGATTACGGTGTACGAAGATCGTTCGTTCACATTCATTACCAAGACTCCTCCGGCACCGGATCTGCTGCGCAAGGCAGCGGGTGTGGCTAAGGGAGCCGACAATCCGAAGATGACGAAGGTCGGCAAGGTGACATCGGTTCAGGTTCGCGAAATTGCGGAGCTGAAGATGAAGGACCTGAATGCCGTCGACATTGAGGGTGCTGTCAAGCAAATCGAAGGCACGGCCCGAAGTATGGGCATCGAAGTCGCTGGATAACTGTTCAGCGAGTGATTTACGAGTGGGAGGAGCTGATCGCTCCGTTTGCACCACGGGAGTACACCAACCATGGCCAAGCACGGCAAGAAGTACAACGCGGCGTTCAAGCTGGTCGATCAGGACAAGTTCTATTCGATCGACGAAGCGTCCGCGCTGCTCAAGCAGATATCGTTCGCCAATTTCGATGAATCACTCGAGCTGCATGCCCGACTGGGTATCGATCCACGACAGGCCGACCAGGCCGTTCGATCCAGTGTGAATCTTCCACACGGTTCTGGTCGGATTGTCCGCGTGCTGGTGTTTGCTGCAGGCGAAGCGGAACGCGCGGCACTTGATGCCGGTGCGGATTACGCGGGTACCGATGAGTACGTGCAGCAGATCACCGATGGATGGCTCGAGTTCGATGCAACCATCGCCATGGCCGATCAAATGGGCAAGGTCGGTGGTCTCGGTCGTATTCTCGGGCGCCGTGGCCTGATGCCGAATCCCCGATCTGGCACCGTGGTTCGCGAGGTCTCCGATCTTCCAAACGTGATTCGTGAACTGAAGGGTGGTCGTGTGGAATTCCGCAACGACCGTACCGGAAACATTCACGTGACCTTCGGTAAAAAGAGTTTTGACGAAGAACAGATTCGTGGTAACGCCCTGGCCGTCATCGACGCCATCACCCGCAACAAGCCAACCGGCCTGAAGGGCATTTACGTTCGTTCACTGGCGATCGCGACGACGATGAGCCCGGGAATCAACCTGGACATCATCGATGCTGTTGAAAAGGCATCCGTCGCGTAAAAACCGAACAAGAAGAATGAACTGGCCGGTGACAGTTGGTGCGATGGATCCCATCGCGTAAATCCAGCCGAGGCTCAGGAAGTGACTGATGGTTTGCATCGTTACGCCCTGGGCTACATCAGCCCAGGGCGTTGTTCTTGCCAGGTACAGCCGATCATTCGTGATCGGTATCTTGACTGGAAAGGAGGTAAATGACATGCCAACAGTACGGAAAGGCACGCAAATTGAAGAGCTCAAGGTTCTGCTCGAACGAGCTGAGCTGACCATTGTGACAGACTATCGCGGTTTGACGGTGACGCAGCTGCAGGATTTGCGGGCACGACTCAAGCCACTGGATGCCGAGTTCAGGATCGCCAAGAATACGTTAACGCGCATCGCGGCAGAGGCAGTCGGTATTCATGGTCTGGAGCCAACGCTCGAAGGACCGACAGCGATCATGCTGGCGTACGGTGACATCGTGGCTCCGGCCAAGGTGATCAGCGATTTCGTTCGATCGTCGCGAATTCTGACGGTCAAGTCTGCGGTACTTGGTACCCAGGTGCTTGACGGAAGTGAAGTCGAGGCAATTGCAACGTTGCCATCGCGCGAAGAGTTGTTGGGCAAGTTGGTCAATCTGCTTGCATCACCAATGGCGCGCACGGTCGGCGTTCTCAGTGGACCATCGCGGTCCATCGTCTATCTTGCGAATGCTCGCGTTGAGCAACAGGGTGGAGTTCCTGAAGCCGCCGCCTCGTAGGGTGTGGCTTTCGGGTTTTGATATGGCTATTTTATTTACATTGACGTCTACAGAAATGTGGACGAGGAGAACACGAACGTGGCTAACGATGCATTGATCGAACAGCTTGAGGGCCTGACAGTCCTCGAGCTCAACACTCTCGTCAAGGATCTCGAAGAGCGCTGGGGCGTTTCTGCAGCAGCACCTGTCGCAGCGGCAGCGGGCGGCGGCGGCGGCGGCGCGGCAGTTGTCGAAGTTGAAGAGAAGACTGAATTCGACGTTGTGTTGACCGATTTCGGAGCCAACAAGATTCAGGTCATCAAGGCTGTCCGCGAGTTGACAAGCCTCGGTCTCAAGGAAGCCAAGGATCTCGTTGATTCTGCTCCGAAGGCCGTAAAGGAAGGCGTCACCAAGGACGAAGCTGAAGCCGCCAAGGCGAAGCTTGAAGAGGCCGGCGCCAAGGCCGAAGTCAAGTAAGCAGCTGAGTTACAGCGCGATGCTGTAGCCGATAGCAGGACCCCGATGCCCGATGTCTGATTGTCGGGGTTGGGGTCCTGCCGTATAATCGGCACACAGAAGCGACTCTCGGGGTGTGGCGCAGTCCGGTAGCGCACCGGTATGGGGTACCGGTGGTCGGAGGTTC
>JBBJOX010000260.1:0-2947 GCA_037724245.1 Thermomicrobiales bacterium
TGTGTGGGCAGTTGATGGTGGTCCTCGATGGCACGATCGTCAACATTGCCCTGACAGAAATTCGCCAGAGTCTCAACTTCTCGGAAACCGGGCTTTCCTGGGTCGTCAACTCCTACGCGCTCGCGTTCGGTGGATTGCTGCTGCTCGGTGGACGCATGGGGGACATTCTGGGACGCCGCCGCGTGCTGGTTTGGGGTGTCATCATTTTCACCGTGGCCTCGATGGTCGGCGGCATAGCGCCGAGTCCAGCCTGGATGCTGGCGGCACGAATCGCCCAGGGCGTCGGCCGAGCACGATGTCGCTGATTGTGACGAATTTTCCGGAAGGTCCGGCCCGAAACCGCGCCTTCGCCCTGATCGCCAGCGTCGCGGGTGTTGGAGCCTCGATCGGACTCATCCTCGGTGGAGTTCTGACGAGCTCACTGTCCTGGCACTGGGTCTTCTTCATCAATGTCCCGATCGGTATCGCGATCGCGGTGCTGGCGCCGCGATGGGTTCGTGAATCGGAACGACGATCCGGCAAGTTCGATATTATCGGTGCCATGACCTCGACCGTGGCTGTCAGCTCGCTGGTCTACGGTTTCATCCGTGCCTCCGAGGAAGGATGGACCAATGGTCTGACGATCGGTGCCTTCGCTTTGGCCGTCGTGCTTCTGACTGCATTCGTGGTCATCGAAACCCGGGCTGCGCAGCCGATTCTTCCGCTCCGACTCTTCGCCAGTCGCGAGCGAACGGTCGCACTGATCAACATGATGCTCGTACCATCGGCGATGTTCGGGCTCTTTTTCTTCCTGACCCAGTATATGCAAACCGTGCTCGGGTTCGACGCCCTGCAAACAGGTTTTGCCTTTCTGCCGATGACCGTGGCGCTGGTTACGGCGGCCCGATTGTCGCAACGGTCGATTGCCCGGGTCGGATTGCGGACTCACCTCGTATTCGCCGCCTCACTGATGATTGCCAGTCTGCTCTGGTTGACCCAGGTTTCGGTCGATAGCAGCTACGCAACGAGTCTGCTCGGTCCGATCCTGCTCCTTGGCGCCGGTGCCGGATCCAGTTTCCCGCCGCTGAGTATTACGGTGATGAGTCGACTCGATCCGGCCGATTCGGGTTCGGCATCGGGACTGCTGCAAACCTTCCAGCAGGTTGGCGGAGCCATCGGTCTGGCGATTTTGGTGACGGTCTTCGGTACAGCCAATCGCAACGCCTTGGCCAGTGGTGATCAACCGCTGGAAGCGCTAACCCATGGCATGAGTCAGGGATTCCTGACCGCCGCGCTGATCGCGATGCTCTACTTGATCGTCAGCATCGTTGGGTTCCGGAAGATGGAACCCCGTGACGCGACGGAATATCAAGGAAACCGCATGCCCACCGAAGCCCATTGAGTTCGACATGACTATCGCTGGTGAAACGTGCCGCGCGATCAGCGGCACGTAATCCAGATCACAGGCCGGGTCGGCGTGGTTCAGGTTCAGGGTCGGTGGCACGATCCCCGTCCGAAGCGACTGAATCACGATCACGGCTTCCAGTGCCCCGGCCGCTCCCAGCAAATGTCCGGTCGCCGGTTTCGTGGAACTGATAGGAATCGATGCTGCGGCAGCACCAAACACCTGTTTCATCGCCACCGTCTCGATCGCATCGTTCATAGATGTTCCGGTGCCGTGCGCATTGATGTAATCGATCGCTTCTGGCTGCAGATCGGCTTGATCCAGTGCCAGGCGCATCGCGCGCACAATGCCGTCACCATCCGGGGGCAACGCCACGACGTGCTCGGCATCGGCCGTTGTCCCATATCCGGCAACTTCTGCCAGCATTGGCGCACCCCGCTCTACCGCGTGCTCCCACTCCTCTAGCACAATCACAGCACTGCCTTCACCAATCGCACAGCCGTCGCGATCGAGGGCAAACGGTTTGACCGCCTCGGCTGGATTGCCGGTGCTCAACGATGTTGCACCCATCGCAATGAACCCGGCGACGATTGAGGGAGTGATCGCGGCTTCGGATCCTCCGACGACGGCGACATTGCTCCGTCCTCGGCGGATGCGCTCGAAACCCTCACCGATGGCGTTGGCCGATCCTGTAAATGATGCCTGGTAGGTCAGAACGTCACCGTCTGTGTCGAGAACAGCGGCGAGAGCGTTGGCGGCATTCCAGGCAAACGAACGATCGAACTGTCCGTTTGCCAACGATTCCACACCGCCGAATGCTGTGCCAATCAGCACATTGGCCGACCGAGGCACGTCTTGGGATTGAGCGATTGCCTGTCTCGCTGCCAGAACCGCGCCCTCGACGAAGCGATCCTGCACCAATCCTTCGAGTCCGTCGACTTCACCGGCGAACGAAGTTATGAATCGCCTGGTGTCGAAACGGGTGATCTGACGTAGCCCTGACGCTCCACCGATAAGTCGGCTCCAGAACACGTCGACTCCGTGACCAAGTGACGTGACGACACCGATGCCAGTGACAACAACGCGCCGAGGCGGAAGCGTCACCGATAGTTACGCTTCGTGCTTTGACATGATCAGAATAGCGTTATGTCCACCAAATCCCATCGAGTTGGAAAGGACATGGCGAATCGAGATCGATCTGGATTGATTCGGCACGTAATCCAGATCGCAATCCGGATCGGGAGTCGTCTGGTTGATCGTTGGCGGAGCGAGTTTGTGGCGGATCGCCTCGATACTGATCACGGCTTCAAGTGCGCCGGCCGCTCCCAACAGATGACCAGTCATCGATTTGGTCGAACTGATGGCAACGGACCAGGCATGTTCACCGAATGCCGTTTTAAATGCCATCGTTTCCATTTTTTCATTGAGCTGGGTACTGGTGCCGTGCGCATTGACGTAGTCGATATCGGTCGGCTGCAGATTGGCGTCGGCGAGGGCAAGTGTCATCGCGCGGGCCGCACCCTCGCCTTCGGGTCCCGGCTGCACCATGTGATTGGCATCGTC
>JBBJOX010000260.1:2957-4349 GCA_037724245.1 Thermomicrobiales bacterium
TTGTGGCATAGCCCGTGACTTCGGCCAGGATCGTGGCACCGCGAGCGATCGCCCGTTCCCGCTCCTCGAGCACGAGAACCGCTGCGCCTTCGGCCAGCACGAAGCCATCGCGCCCAGCATCGAACGGGCGGCTGGCTTCTTCTGGTGCATCGTTGCGTTTCGAAAGCGCGGTCATCGAGTTGAATCCGGCAACGCCCATACGCGTCACCGGAGCTTCGGTGCCTCCGGCAACGATGACGTCGGCCCGACCGTCGCGGATCATCAGCACGCCCTCTCCGATCGAATGCGCCGAGGCGGCACAGGCAGAGACTGTGGCGAAGTTCGGTCCCTTGGCACCGATCTCGATCGACACGTTACCCGAGGCCATGTTCGCCAGCATCATGGGAATGAAGAACGGGGTCAGGCGGGTTGGGCCCTTTTCCAGGACCGTTTCCGTGCCGAGTTCGAACGTCTCGATTCCGCCCATCGCGGTTCCGATCAGCACGCCAACGCGAGTTGGATCGGACGACACGTCGAGCCCGGATTGCGCCATCGCCTCGCGGGTAGCGACAATGGCCAGCTGCGTGAAGCGGTCCATTCGGCGGATTTCTTTCTTGCCCAGTTCGACTGCGGCATCGAATGCCTTGACCTCACCGGCAAATGTCGTCGAGTAGCCGGTGGCGTCGAATCTGGTGATTGGAGCGATGCCGGATTTCCCGGCTACCACCGCGTCCCAGATCTGCGGAACCGAGTTGCCGATGGCGCAGATGGCACCGGTGCCGGTAACGACAACGCGACGTTTTTCACTCTGGGTCATGAACGACGCGCCTCCTTGCGAGTCGGAACCGGTGACACCTGTCTGTGTCATCTCCCGGCTATCTTACCCTCACTCGTCCGCATTGAACGGGTTCGCCCCGACGTGATAGGGTTGACCTTCGGCCGGTCCTCGGTGCTGGTGCGTATGATGTGGTCTTGAGCCAACTCTTACTGAACCGGGAGCTGCTTCAGTGTGAACCGTGGTTTGCACAATGTTGCGGCACCCACCTGAGAAATCAGGTTCAAGGTTCCCATTCACGTGCCGCCCCGGGTGACCGGTCGTTTATCCCCCACTGACTCAATTCCGTCCGGAGGTCCCTGTGATCGCAGTTGTGCTTGGTCCGGACGACACGCTGGTTCGCGAATCGATTCGAGAACTGCTGCGGCAGCGCGATCCTTCCGGAGAGAACACCTCCCGCTTCGATGGTCGAACTGTGAAGCCCGGCGATATCCAGACAGCCGCCGCCAGCGCCGGGTTCTTTGGTGTTGGTCGAGTGGTGATCGTCGAGGATTTGCTGGCCAGGTTCGGTCGGGGTACCGGAAAGTCTTCGTCGGCTCCAGACTGGTCGACGATGTTCCAGGCGATACCGACCGACA
>JBBJOX010000261.1:0-4344 GCA_037724245.1 Thermomicrobiales bacterium
GACCCTTAACTGACCGTACTGAAGCCTGGACATGTCAGCCAGTTCGTAGTGGCCAGCCGGCGCATTCGCTTTCGCCAGATCGATCATCCGCGGCGATATGTCGAGGCCGTGAACTCCGTAACCGCGCGCAATCAGAAACGAATTTACCAGTATACCCCCTCCGCAACCGACATCGAGAACCTGTCCATCATTTGGTAGCAAGCCGGCAAACCGCTCCAGATATCGCAGACTTTTGAACTGATCTCGCTGACCGACATATATCTCGGCAATCTGATCGTATCCTGCGCGCACGGAATCTTCAGTCATATCTGGAGGATCTCCTCGATTGGCCCAAGTGTCTTTGGCAGAACAAATGCTACCCATTGGAGTTCGAATGAAGAATAGTGGAGGCAAGCATCTGCCCGGGCGTAAGTCCACTAAAGACGATAGTTCTGAATCAAACGAACAGGGAGGAAATTATGGAGATCACCAGAAATTCCGTTGAAACCCGAACCGGACCGGCCGAGTGGTTTACCGGTTCCGTTCACATCGATCTCGTGGCCATCCCTTCCCCCGAATCACGCATCAGTGCCAACTCGGTGCACTTCTCGCCCGGTGCCCGTACCGCCTGGCATACCCATCCGCATGGCCAAACGATTTACGTCATCGAAGGCATTGGCCGGGCCCAGCATCGCGGTGGACCGGTCGAAGAAATTCGTCCCGGCGATCGCATCTTTTTCGAACCGGGTGAAGACCACTGGCACGGTGCCGCACCGGATCGCTTCATGACTCATCTCGCGATAGTGCAGGTCGACGATGCCGGCAACAGCGCAACGTGGGGCGACCATGTGGCCGACGAGGAGTACAACGCTCATCCATCCTGATGAAGTTCAGATGAGTGACCCTTGCTGAACCCGCCTCGGTCACTGGCGCAGCGTCATGTGTAGCCAGATCACCAAGGTGGCACGTGACATGCACCCTGATACGCTGCCGACTTGCGGCGCATGTTCAAGGAGCGATCGATGAAAGCTGTTGCATGGCACGGAAAACGTGATGTTCGCGTCGATACCGTTCCTGATCCCGTCATCGAGCATCCAACGGATGCCATTATCAAAATCACCTCAACTGCCATTTGCGGATCGGACCTTCACCTCTACGAAGTTCTGGGACCGTTCATGGAGCCCGGCGATATCCTCGGTCACGAACCAATGGGAATCGTTCAGGAAATTGGCAGCGACATTACCAATCTGCGAGTCGGAGATCGCGTCGTCATTCCGTTCAACATTTCCTGTGGTTCATGTTTCATGTGTGACCAGGGATTGCAGAGCCAGTGCGAGACGACACAGGTTCGCGAACAGAACAAGGGTGCCGCGCTGTTCGGCTACACCAAACTTTATGGGCAGGTGCCCGGCGGGCAAGCTGAATTCCTGCGCGTTCCGCATGCAGATTACACACACATCAAGGTACCGGATGGCCCCGCGGACGATCGCTTCCTCTTCCTCTCGGATGTTGTACCAACTGCCTGGCAGGCTGTCGAATACGCGGCTATTCCGGAAGGTGGGAGTGTCACCATTCTCGGCCTGGGACCGATCGGCGACATGGCGAGCCGAATCGCGAAACTTCGCGGGTACCGCGTCATCGGCGTCGATCTGGTTCCGGAACGCCTCGAACGCGTCCGCGCGAACGGGATCGATGTGCTCGACGCGTCCCAGGTCGATGTCGCCGAGGCGGTGCGCGAGATGACAGACGGACGAGGCACCGATTCCGTGATCGACGCCGTCGGTATGGAGGCTCACGGTGCCCCGATTGGGAAGTTGGCCCACCAGATGACGTCTCTGCTACCACGACCGATCGCCGCCAAAATGATGGAGCGGGTGGGTGTTGATCGCCTCGATGCTGTCTACACCGCAATTGATACCGTCCGTCGTGGTGGAACCATTTCGCTCTCGGGCGTGTATGGTGGGATGACCGATCCGTTGCCACTGATGACACTCTTCGACAAGCAGATTCAGTTGCGCATGGGTCAGGCCAACGTCAAACACTGGATCGACCAGATCATGCCGATCGTCAGCGATCCTTCCGACCCACTCGGTGTCGAATCGTTCGCCACGCATCAGCTTTCACTGGATGAAGCTCCGCATGCCTACGAAATCTTCCAGAAAAAACAGGATGGCGCGATCAAGGTGGTGCTGCAACCATAGATCTGGCGACAGCCGATCAGCCTCGGTAGTTCAGTGCCGCAGAGTGCTGGTCGGTTCCGGATTCTGGTTCGTCTCGTTGGCGGCTTTGTCTCCCAGCGAAGTCAGGGCGTTCAGAATACTGGAAGACGTACGCTCCCTGATCTCACGTCCGGAACTGGTTTGAGGTGGATTGGTACGGCCCCTTGAATCTGGCAGCATTCTGTTTGCCCAGGTCGTCAGACGAATTGCTGTGGACGGTGCAATGCCGGCCACACGACTCGCCAGATCGAATGGAGCAGAAAACACTCGCTCTACATCGCCCCGGCGAACAGCCCGCACCACAATTCGGGCTGCTCGATCGACCTGTGGCACGAACGGCGAACTCGCGCCGAGCGCAAACCACGTGTAATCTCCGCGCTGCTGTTCTGGATCGCCCTTGAATTGCGCGTTCAGGTGCGATCCTGTGCGCATCAGACCAGGAACGATATTCGTCACCTTGATCCCGTCTCCCGCCATTTCGGCCGCCAATCCCTGCGCGAATCCCGTCACGGCAAATTTCGCTGTCGAGTAGGTCAGCAAGTGGGGAACGGCGATTTTGCCACCAATCGAACTGATCGTGACGATCTGTCCCGACCCTCTGTGTCGCATATGTGGCAGCACGGCCATGATCGAATGAAACGTTCCCCAGAAAATAACATCCATCGCCCGCTCGAAATCTTCTGTGGTCAGTGATTCGAACTCGCCGACTTCAATGAATGCGGCCGCCGTGTAAATGGCATCGATCTGTCCGAAGTGCAAGAGCACCTCCGCGATCATCGAATCGACCTGCGAACGCACCGAGACATCACAGACGATCGGCAGGACGTCTGCGCCGTTGGCCCTGAGATCGGCGGCAGCACGATCAAGCCCATTGCGATCCCGGGCGCAGATCGCCAGGCGACATCCATGTGTCGCCAGCTCCCGTGCCAGAGCCAGACCAAGACCACGCGATCCACCGGTGATCAGGACCACCTGTCCGCTAAGATCGGATTCACGCGCTCGCGCCAGCAGTTCCTTGGCTGCCATCGCGAGGCCAATGCCCATGACGGGGGCGACAGTGTTGCGAAATCGTTGTTGCTTTTGTGGTGCTGACATGGAAGAAGTCCCAACGTGTTGGCTCAGGATGCTGAGCTCACCGAACGCATTGCATCAGTCTTGGATTCGAGACGATCCAGCTTGGTTTTGGTTTCCTCGACATCTTCTTCATACGCCCGGACATTGATGAACTCGAAGAACCCTGCAATCAGGGCAAATTGCACGGCCAACTGCCAGAACTCGGACTGCAGGTTTTCGAACGTGTCGCGCGACCAGTCGACGAAGTAGCTCGACAGGGTTTCCGTGGTGCCGTGCATCGCGGCATCGTTGACCGCGGCTTCCGACACGGTCCAGAAATGCATGATGAGGCAGACCGTCGCGACAATCGCCATCAGTACCGAAGCCCGATACTTTTGCATCTTCGTTCCATCCCATTTGCTGTGGTTCCCTCGATTCAATCCAAACACGCGGATGCAAGAAAGACGCCATCGAGAGTGCGCCCCCGATGAACCTCCAAACCTTCCCCGCATTCCTTCGGGCAACCTGTTCCGCCGCTGATCCTTGCAAGCGTAACAAGGCAATGACCGTGCTTCCATGCATTGGCATTTGAGGAAGTATCGGGATCGCTCTTATGGCCTTCAAGGGCCGGCAGTACTACAATCTGCGTGTCGACGAATCGAAACCTGAAGCGGAGAATCAGCCTTGCGAAAACTCCTGACCACGACTTTTCTCACCCTCGACGGCGTGATGCAGGCACCCGGTGGCCCAGGGGAGGACGATGGCGACGGGTTTCAGCATGGTGGCTGGTCGGTCAATTATTTCGACGAGATGACCGGCGAAATCATGGGCGATACGATGGGAGGTTCGTTCGATCTCCTGCTCGGTCGCAAGACCTACGATATCTTTGCCGCCTTCTGGCCGCACGCATCGGAGGAAGACGGCGCCAAACCACTGAACGATGCGACCAAGTACGTGGCATCCCGCACCCAGCGATCACTGGAGTGGCAGAACTCGGTGCAGATCGAGGGCGATGTCGCCGCAGGTGTCGCCGCGCTCAAGCAGGAGGAAGGTCCGGAACTTCAGGTCCACGGCAGCTGGAACCTGATCCAGA